>JAEWSS010000082.1 GCA_023459755.1 Verrucomicrobiota bacterium
GGTTGGACTCGATCGACCGCTCGGCGGCCGGCGGCAACATCCCGCCCAGCCGCTCCAACTGCTTAACACTAAGCAACGTCGGAGTTCCGCCGCCGACATAGACGGTGGACACCGGATTTTTCAGGCCGACGATTTCGCGTTCAATCCGATCCAGACAGCGATCGATCATGTCGATGCGCCCCGACTCCGAATAAAACGCGCAGTAACCGCACTTGTTCCGGCAGAACGGCAGATGGATGTAAAGATTGTTGAACACCGGTTATTCGACGCGGCGTTCCGCAAGCATGTCGTAAACCAGCCGCCCGCAGACCATTGTGCCGCGCACCCGCCCTTTTACCCGCATGCCGTGGAACGGAGTGTTGCGCGACTTGGTGTAGAAACTTTCCTTGTCGATCACATACTCCTCCTCCGGGTCGAAAATCGTGATGTCGGCCGGATTCCCGACCTTCAGCGCGTGATTTCCGATTCCGAGAATGTCGGTCGGCCCCGCCGTGAACTTGGAAATCAGCTGCATCAAACCGAGATGACCGGCGTGATACAGTTCGGTCAGACAGATCGGCAGCGCGGTTTCCAACCCCACAATCCCGAACGGCGCCACATCGAACTCCACCAGTTTGCTGGTGGCGGTGTGCGGCGCATGGTCGGTGGCGATCACCGTTATGGTGTTGTCGGCCAGAGCCGCAATGATCGCCTGACGGTCCGTCTCGGTTCGCAGCGGCGGATTCATCTTGTAATTGGTGTCGTATTTGCGGATGAACTCGTCGGTAAGCGAAATATGATGCGGCGTCGCCTCCGCGGTCACCATAATCCCGGCGGCGCGGGCGCGGCGGATCAGCTCGACGCTCTCCTTGGCGCTGACATGCTGAATGTGAATTTTCCATCCCACCAGCCGCGCCAGCATCACGTCACGCGCCACCATAAGTTCTTCGGACAGCGACGGTATGCCGTTCATGCCCAGCAGCATCGACAACTGCCCCTCGTGCATCACACCCGACCCTTTAAGCGAATTATCCTCGCAATGGTCAAGCACCGGCAGTTCAAACGACTTGGCGTATTCCAGAATATGGCGCATCAGATCATGGTTCTGCACGCAGCGGCCGTCGTCGGACAACGCCATGACCCCGGCGGTCTTCAAGTTCCCGATCGGCGCCATCTCCTCGCCGGCAAATCCCTTGGTCAGACAGCCGCACGGATAGACCCGCACCACGCCGTCCACCGCGGTATGGCGGCGCAGATATTCAATGGTTGCCGTGCTGTCGCAGGCCGGATTGGTATTCGGCATCGGCACAATTCCGGTGAATCCGCCGGCCGCCGCCGCCATGGTGCCGGTGGCAATCGTCTCCGCCGCGGTGTTTCCCGGCTGGCGAAGATGGACGTGCATATCGATGAATCCGGGCGCGGCGACCAGATTTTCCAGATCAACCGTCAACGGGTTGAGCACGCACTCCGGCTCCACCAGCATTCCGTCCATGACGCCGATGTCGCGCACCGCGTCCTCACCGGTATACGGGTCCACCACTCTGGCGTTGCGCAGAATGAAATTGTTTATTCCCTCGATCATTTTTTCACGCACCCCGCTACTAAGAAGAGCACCGCCATGCGCACGGCGAGCCCGTTGGTTACCTGTTCAAGAATTACCGACCGCGGACCGTCCGCCACCAGCGAACTGATCTCGACATCGCGGTTGATCGGCCCCGGATGCATGATTATGGCGTCCGGCTTCATTGTTGCCACCACATCCGGTGTGATGCCGAAAAAGCGGGCGTATTCGGAGTCGCTGGGAAAAAACGCCGCGTTCAACCGCTCGTGCTGAATGCGGAGAACATTTACCACGTCGGCCTCCCGCACCGCCTCTTTCAGGTTGTGAGTCACCCGGACGCCGATGCTTTCGAATTCATGCGGAACCAGCGTTGCCGGACCGGCCACCGTGACCTCGGCGCCCAGCTTCAGCAGGCCCCAGATATTGCTGCGCGCCACCCGGCTGTGCAGAATGTCGCCCACGATTGTGACTTTGAGTCCGGCGATGCCGCCCTTCTTTTCGCGGATGGTGAAAAGGTCGAGCAGCGCCTGGGTCGGGTGGCTGTGCGCGCCGTCGCCGGCATTGACGATCCCGCAGTGGGTGTTCTGCGCAATAAAGTTCTGCGCCCCCGGCGCCGAGTGGCGCATCACAAACAGGTCGACCTGAAGCGCCTCAAGATTCTTAATCGTGTCGAGCAGCGTCTCGCCCTTCAGCAGACTTGAGGTTGAAGCCTGCACGTTGATGATGTCGGCCGACAGCCGCTGCTCGGCCAATTCGAACGAGACCCGGGTGCGCGTACTGGGTTCAACAAAAAAGTTGACCACCGTTTTGCCGCGCAGCGCCGGCACTTTCTTCACATTTCGTTCCGAAACCTTTTTGAACTCTTCGGCGGTATCGAGAATGAACACAATCTCCTCCGCCGACAGGTCGTAGAGGCTGAGCAGATCTTTCCGCGTCCACTTAACTTCCATCGATTCAACCCTTATGCTAAAACTGTATGCTTATTTGTGCTGCCATTTCATCTGCCAGACCGCGTCCGCCGGATCGTCGGGAGTAAATTCGGCCATGAGCTTCATATCGGGATCGATCCGCACGTTGATGCCGGCGTAGTCCGAGTGAATGGGGAACTCGCTGGCGTGCCGGTCAACCAGCACGGCGAGCCGGATCACTCTGGGGCGGCCGTAGTCGGTCACCGCGTCAAGCGCGGCGCGAATGGTGCGTCCGGAGGAGAGAATATCGTCCACCAGAACCAGATTGGAGCCGTTGACGTCAAAATCGATCTCGGTGGGCCGGATTATCGGCAGGTTGCAGCGCGTGCCGATGTCGTCGCGGTACATCGAGATGTCCAATTCGCCCATGATCGGCTCGTATCCGGACTTTCTCCGGATTGCCTCCGCAATGCGGTGTGCAAGCGGAACTCCCTGTTTGTGAATGCCTACCAACACAAAGTCTTCCGGCGCACCGCCGTTTTCCCGGAACTCGTTGATGATCCCGTCGGCAACCCGGTCGATGGCGTCGTCCACCGTCTGCTCGTCGAACAAAATTTCTCGTTCCACCCTTGCTCCCTTTCGTTTTAATAAAGATACAGCTTTTTTACCGCTTTGACAAATTTAATTGACGATTTTTATTGTTTTTTCTTTCTCCAATGTTATATTACGCCATAGTGTTTCACGCAAAGGGAAAAATCTATGAAAACGGGACTCCTGATTATGGCGGCTATCTGCGGAATTACGGCGGCCGGAGCGGTGACGCTGACTCCGGACCGGGAAGACGCATTGTATGAAATCGGCGACACCGCTGTCATCGAACTGAAAAGCGACACCCCGGTAACGGTGTCGCTGTCCGGCGACTACTCGAACTATACGGATTTTGCCATGCCGGAGGGCGGACACCGCTTCACGATTCCCTGCAAAACGCCGGGATTCATAATGGTAAAAGCGACCGCCGGAGACGACTCCGCGGCCTGCGGCATCGGCATCTCGCCGGACAAAATTCTGCCGGACGTCGACGAACCGGCCGACTTCGACGAGTTTTGGCGCAAACTCATCGCCGAAGCGGACAACATACCGCTTGACCCGCAACTCGAAAAACTGCCCGACCTTTCCACCGAACTATATACCGCCTACCGCATCAGCTTCGCCAACGTGGGCAATACCCGCATCCACGGTTTTCTCACCATTCCCAACGGTGAAGGCCCCTACCCGATCTACTGCTCCGTCCCCGGCGCCGGCCCCAATGACACCAAACCATTGAGCAAACACAACGAACGGGTTATCACACTGGTGATGAACGTATTCCCGTTCCCGTTGCCCGCCAGCCGCGACGAAGCGGAAAAACTCATAAACAACCATTACCCCGATTTTCAAGGCTATTGGGCGTTGAACAGCCCGAAACTCGAAGATTTTTTCTTCTACCGCGCCATTCTCGGCATCAACCGCGCCTTCAACTACGCGGCCGAACTGCCCCAGGCCGACCGCAAGCACATGGTCTATTGGGGCTCCAGTCAGGGCGGCGCGATGGGGGTGGCGCTAGCGGCGCTCAATCCGCATCTTACCGCGATGGTGCTCAACGTGCCGTCCGACTATTCGAAAATCATCGCCGCAGCCCACCGCTCCGGCGACGACGCGCTCCTCGCCTATCTGCCGTATTTTTCCGGAGTCAACTTCGCCAAGCGCATAAAAATTCCGTTCATGACTTCAGCGGGCATGGTTGACACCAGCTGCGTACCGTTCGGAGTGGCAAAATTTTACAATCAGATACCCGGAGAAAAATCGATCTGCTTCGTCCCGGCCATGGGACACGACTTCGACCCGGAATATGAGCGCATGACCGCGGAATTCATCGACCGGCAACTGGAGAAGTAATGCGTTTCTTTTATGCCGAAAACCCCGGTTCGCCCGGAGAAATACAGCTGCTCGACCGCGACGAAGCCGACCACCTGTTCGTAACTCTGCGCGCCCGATCCGGCGACCGGGTCGGCCTGCTCGACGGCAAAGGCACCACGGCCGAGGCCGAAGTCACCGGCGACCGCCGGCTGACAATCGTCACCCGCCGGGTCAACGCCGCGCCGAAACTCCGGGTTCACTTATTTTGCGCCGCGCCGCGCCGCAAAGAGTTGGATCTGCTGCTGAAACAGGCGGCGGAGACCGGCGCCTCCTCGGTCAATCTCATCAACTGCGCCCGCTCGGTGGCAACGCCGGACGGCGATGCACTCGACCGCTGGCGCACCATACTGATGGAGGGCTGCAAACAGTCGCACAATCCGTTTGCTCCGGAAATCGCGGCGCCGATCGACTTCAAAACGGCGGTTCAAAAAGTTGAGGCGGCCGGATGGCCGACGTTCTTCGGCGCCGTGCCGCGCCCGGAAGACGCACCTGCCGCCGCCGACAAAGTGGCGGACGGCGACTGCGCACTGTTCATCGGGCCGGAGGGCGGGTTCACCGCCGGGGAAGAGGACTCCATGCGCGGCGCCGGATTCCAGCCGTGGAACTTTGCCGCCACCGTTCTGCGGCTTGAAACCGCGGCCGCCGGCGGAGTGCTGCTGCTGAAATATCTCAATCGGTTGAACGGAGGACGGAAATGAAACCGGCGTTGTGGATCGTCATCGGGTCGGCGGCAGTGCTGATTGCGACAATAGCCGTGATCGTGCTGGCGGTAAGCTGTCGGGACGAAGACGAAAAACCGTCGTTCGCCCGCGTTCACCTGGCACTGAGCGACCCTGACCCGCAGGTCGGACTTGCGGAACTTGAACATTATCTTGAACGCAATCCCGATTCGGCACAGGCGCATCTTCTGCTCGCCACGCTGTACGACGAACGGTTGAACCGTCCGCTCGACGCCATCGCGGAATACCGCCTCTACCAGAAAAACGCCCCGACCGCAAACCGCGCGGAAATCGAGCGCTGGATAACCGCCGCCCGCAAAAGATGCTATATTGAATGGAGTTCGGAATTCGCCGACGCCGAAGACTCCGCACTGCGCCGTGAACTGCTGAAACTGCAAAACGAAAACCGGGAACTGCGCTGGCAGCTGGGCGAATTTGAACGCTTCATCGCGGAACCGCTTCCCGGCGCCCCCGCCGCCGCCCCCCGGCCAAACGACACGCCCCCGCCGCCATCGGCGCCGACAACGAACGACACACCGCAAACCGCAGTGCAAAACAAATCTTCGTCCGCCACCGGCAGCGGCGTCTACGAAGTTCAATCCGGCGACAATCTTCAGAAAATCTCCAAAAAACTTTACGGCACGTCAAAATTTTACAAACTGCTCTATGAATGCAACCGCGACACCATGAAGTCTCCCAACTCGCTGCACGCCGGTCAAAAACTGAAACTGCCCGCGCCGGAGGCGCTGAAATCGGCCGGAGGCGGTGCCAAAAAACAGGCCGCGGCTCCGCAGGTTGCGGCGGTCGGCACAAAACTGCCGCCGATCCCGCCGTTGACC
>JAEWSS010000083.1 GCA_023459755.1 Verrucomicrobiota bacterium
GCGCCGGACCGCCCTCGTGCTTGAAGTTTTCAAGATACATGTCGGCCGGAATGAAGGTCGTGCGCCCGTCCAGAACATCGTTGGTGTGACGGAGATCGTCCCGCGAACCGTAATAACCGGCTCCGGCGTAATCAGGAAGCGCGTCGGCCACCGAATTCCAGTCCATGCTGTAGTTCCGGCGGCTCAAGTCCTTGTCATGTCCGGTATCGTATTCATAACCAGAATAGATATAGAAAAGAACGCCGGGATAATATTCGTCGATCATCGCGCGGGTGGCTTCGGCGATCGCCTTGGTCTGGCGGCAGTTGAACCACATCCATTCGTCGCGGTGATTGTCGAAAATCTCGGCGGCGGTCAGCGTATGGTCGGCTCCGACCTCACGGCTGAATTTGGCGCGGCCGTATTCGGAGAGGTCGCCCTCAACATGATCGCTGCGGACGCTTCCGGCCTCGGCGTCATAGATCACCGCCTGATGGGGTTTGCCGGCGGTTGAGTGTTCGATGTAGCCCTTGAGGGCGGCGGTGAGTTTTTCCGGTTCGTCGATCAGCCGCTGAAGCGTATAGTCGGCTCCGATATTTTTCTTTGCGTAGTTTTCGATCTCACTGCTGAAGAAGATCACTCCGACTTCGATACCGTACTTCTGAGCTTCGTCGGCCACGGTTTTCCCCGGAACCGAACCGGCCCACGTCCACTCGCCGGACATGGAATGCAGTGCGTTGACGCCGCAGGCCTTCATCTGCTCAAGAAACGGATCGACGTATGCATCGTCGATCCCGGTGTAATAATAAGCGATAATCGGCATTGACTCGATGGTCCGGTTGACCAGTTCCGGATATATCCGGACGGTGAATTTACCCTTGGACAACAATTTGCCATCGGCGGACATTGCCTCAATAGTCATCGGATAGTCGCCAACCGGCGTATTGACATCGAGGTACAGCGACAGCCAGCCGCTGGCGCCGTCGGAAGAAAACTGACCGGCGGGAAAGTTCAGCACCGCTTTGACGCCGTCCTGCTTGAAACTTTCCGGCTTGAGCGGGCACACCGGAACCGCCGGACTGATGCCGGAAAACGCTCCCAGCAGCGACATTTCCGGCGGCAGCGTCATATTCAGCGTAAACGATCCGTCGGACGCCGGGTTCGGTATCTCCACGAACATGAACTGCTTCAGCTTGGTCGGCATGTTGACCTGGCTGTGCCGCGGCCACACGTTGATCTGACCGCAGGCGGCGGCGTCCTGAGCCTGCGCGCTTAACAGGCCGAGCACGGCCAGCATAACTGCGTAAAACTTCATCACTTTGTGCCTCCTTTTTTTTACTTTTTACAAAACCGTTTTTAATGTAGCCTCGCAAACACGGGTTTGACAAACAAAAAACTCTCTTTTTCTTGTTTTTTTTCAACCAGCCGCTATTTTATAGTAAACCAGCCAAGGAGAAACAAGATGAGCAAGGTAAAGTTCACCACCAGCAAAGGTGACATTGTAATCGAACTTTTTGACGACGCAGCGCCGGAAACCGTAAAAAATTTCCTCGCCTACGTCGATTCCGGTTTTTATGACAACACCATTTTTCACCGCGTAATCGACAATTTCATGATCCAGGGCGGCGGATTCGACACCGCGTTCCAACAGAAGCCGACCAATCCGCCGATTGCCAACGAAGCCGACAACCGCATGCCCAATTCGCGCGGCACCATCGCCATGGCCCGCACCAGCGCACCGCACAGCGCGAGCAGTCAGTTTTTCATCAACGTAAAAGACAACGACTTTCTGAATTTCTCCGCGCCCACCGTCAACGGCTACGGCTACTGCGTTTTCGGCCGGGTGGTCGAAGGAATGGACGCGGTTGACGCAATCAAGTCGACCGCCACCGGAACTTTTCGCGGTTTTGGCGACGTGCCGAAGGAAATGATCGTCATCCGAAAAGCGGAACGCGCTGAATGAATATGAAACAATGTATCGCGGCGGCCGTTGGAGCCGTCGCCGTTCTCGGCGGCTGCGCCGGGAGTCAGGATTACGCTCCGGTTGCCGTCGCCACCTATAACATCCGCGGCGCGTACGGCCTGGACTATGTGTTCGACATCGACCGCACCGCCGCGGCAATCACCCGCCTCAACGCCGAAACCGTGGCGCTGAACGAGGTGGACAATCTGACCGACCGCTGCGGCAATCTCGACATAACCGCAATGCTCAGCGAACGCACGCCGCTCAAGTATCATTTTTTCATTCCGGCGTTCAAACTGCCGGGCGGAATGTACGGCAGCGCACTGTTGTCGCGTTATCCGATCGAACCCGTCGAGGTTTTTCCGATACCGGACAACGACGACGAAACCAGAGCCGCCGGACTGGTGCGCATCGCCGCTCCGATTCCATATTATGTGGTGGTGACCCATTATCCTTATGAGGATAACCTGAACGACCGGAGGGTGACCGCCACCGAAAAAATCGCGGAAAAACTGAGCGAACACAACGCCTTCCCGGCAATCGTGATGGGCGACCTGAACGTTTCGCCCGATGCTCCGCCGATACAGCGTTTCCGCGAACTCGGATTCAAGGTGTCAAACGACGCTGCGCCGGATGAACTGACCTATCCGGCCGACAAACCGGATCAGATGATTGATTATATAATATTTTATCCGGCCGATGCGGTCGAAATCATCGATCACGGCGTTGCCTTTGAACCGGAAGCCAGCGACCACCGTCCGGTGTTCACGGTATTCTCGTTCCGGTAGAACGCAGTCTGGAGGCGGCCACGCGCAAGCTGATTCATGTGGATATGGACGCTTTTTTCGCCTCGGTGGAAATGCGCGACAACCCGCGCCTCCGCAATCGCCCGCTGATTATCGGCGGCGACCCGGAGTCGCGCGGGGTGGTGGCTACCGCCAGTTATGAGGCGCGGCGGTTCGGCGTTCATTCGGCAATGTCGGCGCGACGTGCCAGGGAGTTGTGTCCGCACGGTATTTTCATGCGGCCGAACATGGAAAAATACAAGACCGAATCGGCGGCGATACTGGAGATATTCCGGCGCTACACACCGCTGGTTGAACCGGTGTCGATTGATGAAGCGTATCTGGATGTTACAGTCAACAACTTTGGAGAACCCAGCGCCACCCGCATTGCCGCCGACATCCGCCGGGCAATCCTGAAAGAACGTGGCCTGACCGCCTCGGCCGGTGTCAGTTTCAACAAATTTCTGGCAAAAATGGCCTCGGAGCGCCGCAAACCGGACGGTCTCAGCGTGATAACTCCGCAGGGAGCGCCAAAATTTCTGGAGACGCTGCCGATCGACAAATTCCACGGCATCGGCAAAGTAACCGCCGCAAAATTCATGAAAATCGGCGTGCGCACCGGAAAAGAACTGCTCGCGCTCGACAAAACCAT
>JAEWSS010000084.1 GCA_023459755.1 Verrucomicrobiota bacterium
GTTCACCGCACTGGAGCGGTCATGCAACGACTACATCATCGAGGAGTCGGTTCAAGCCGGACTGGACGAACTGCTGAAAGTCTACGATTCCGCCGGCATCGGCCGCCCGACCGGATTCGAACTCGGCGGCGCCGCCGGACGGCTGCCCAGCCGCGAGGCGATGAAACTGCGCGAAAAACGCAACTGGAGCCGGGCCGACACCGGATTTGTGGCAATCGGTCAGGGAACCGTCGAATTTTCTCCGCTTCAGGGCGCGCTGATCGCCGGGGCCATCGCCAACGGAGGAAAACTCATGCGGCCGTTCGTGGTTCGCAAGGTGATCGACGAATCCGGAACCATCCTTCGTGAAACCACACCGGAGATCCGCGGTTTTCTCGCCGCGTCCCAGGAACACATCGACATGGTCAAACAAGGCATGTTCCAGGTCGTCAACTCGCCGCGCGGCACCGGAAAACTCGCGCACAACTCCGCCATCACCCTCTATGGAAAAACCGGAACCGCCGAATTCGGGCGCAAACCGCGACTGCGCAACAACAGTTTGTTCATGTGCTTCGGAACCGCGAACGACCGCACCTACGCCATGTTCATTGTCATGGAAAACGGCGCCGGCGGCGGCCGCGACTGCGCACCGCTGGCAGCCGCCTTTTTTGAACAGTATCTCAGATAAACGCCGTGGTGAAGACGGTCTTTACTTTTTGCCCGGAAGTGCTATATTATTTGAATGAACTTGAGGAGCTTGCCATCATCATGACTGAAAAAAAACCATCCATCGGGATTCTCACCTCCGGGGGCGACGCTCCCGGCATGAACGCCGCGGTGCGCGCGGTGGTTCGTTACTCCATTGCAAACGGTCTGCGGGTATTCGCCATTTACGACGGCTATCAGGGCATGGTGGACGACAACATCAAGGAGCTGTTCTGGGGCGACGTCTCCGGCATTATGAGCCGGGGCGGAACCATCATCGGAACCGCCCGCTGCAAGGCGTTCCGCGAACGCGAAGGCCGGGTCACCGCCGCTAAAAACCTCCATAAACACGGCATCAACAAGCTGGTGGTGATCGGCGGCGACGGCAGTCTGTCCGGCGCCGACGAACTGCGCGGCGAATGGAGCGATCTTCAACGCGAACTGCTGGAAAAAAAGGCGGTGACTCCGGAAGAAGCCGAGTTCTGCAAACGCCTGTTCATCGTCGGGCTGGTCGGCAGCATCGATAACGATATGGCCGAAACCGACATGACCATCGGCGCCGACTCCGCACTCCACCGCATCACCGAGTCGGTGGACGAACTGCGCAGCACCGCGTTCAGCCATCAACGCACCTTTGTGGTTGAAGTCATGGGGCGCGCCTGCGGCTATCTGGCGCTGATGAGCGCGATCGCCACCGGCGCCAGCATTGTGTTCGTTCCCGAATCGCCGGCGCAGCCGGAGTGGCGCAAAAACCTCTGTAAACTGCTCGAGGCGGGCCGCAAAGCCGGTCGGCGCGACAATATCATCATCGTGGCCGAAGGCGCCCGCGACACCGACGGCAATCCGGTCACCGCCGCCGACATTCAAAAGGCGATTGAAGAAGGACTCGGCATCGAAGCCCGCGTCACCATTCTCGGTCACGTTCAGCGCGGCGGCAGTCCTTCGGCATTCGACCGCTACATGAGTACCGCCAGCGGCTGCGCCGCGGTCAACGAACTGCTCAAGGCCAACGAAAACAGCGAGTCGATGATGATCGGTCTGCGCGGCAACCGCATTGCCGCCGTGCCGTTGATGGACGCGGTCGCCAAGACCCGCACCATCGCCGCGGCGGTAAAACAGGGCGACTATGAACTCGCCGAAGAACTGCGCGGCGCCTCGTGGATTCAGGCGCTCGATATTTATAAAACCCTCTGTCTGGCGGTTCCGGCGCTGAAAAAGGCGCCGGCGAAGCGCCTCCGCCTCGGAATTATGACCTGCGGCTGGCCGGCGCCGGGCATGAACAGCGCCATCCGCACGGTGGTCCGGCTGGGCATTGTCCGCGGACACGAGATCGTCGGCATCGAAAACGGCGTCGAAGGCATGATCGAAAATCACGCCCGCGACCTGGAGTGGATGGAGGTCGAAGAATGGAATATGGAGGGCGGCTCCAAACTCGGCGCCAACCGCCACCTGCCGGACGGAGACGACTTTTACCGCATCGCCCGCAATCTGGACGACTGGCGGCTGGACGGTCTTCTGGTCATCGGCGGCTGGAGCGCCTATCTGCTGGTCGAGCGGCTTCAGCGCGAACGCCGCAACTACCCGTCATTCAACATGCCGATGGTATGCGTGCCGTCCAGCATCAGCAACAACCTGCCGGCCAGCGAGCTTGCGGTCGGCGCCGACACCGCGCTCAACAGCATCGTCAATGCGGTTGACCAGGTGAAGAATTCGGCCGACAGTTCACGCCGGCTGTTCATGGTTGAGGTCATGGGCCGCTACTGCGGTTATCTGGCGATGCTCAGCGGCGTGGCCACCGGCGCCGAGTTCGTTTATCTGCACGAACACGGGATCACGCTGGACCGGATGCGCGCCGACCTTGCGCTTCTGCGCGACAGTTTTGCCAAACAGCAGCGCCGCGTGGCGCTGGCCATACGCAACGAAAACGCCAACAAAACCTATACCACCGACTTCATGTGCGCATTGTACGACGAAGAAGGCGGCAGCATGTTCGACGTGCGCCGCACGGTGCTCGGGCCGTTGCAGCAGGGCGGCGTTCCGTCGCCGTTCGACCGGATTCAGGCGACCAGACTGGCCTACCACGGCATTGAGTCGCTGCTGAAGCTGATCGAGCGCGGCGAGGCCGAATGCGGTTTTGTCGGTCAGACCAACGGCCATTATGTTTATCACGACTGGATTGAGCTTGAACGCCTGGTTCACCGCGAATTTCAGCGGCCGAAAAAACAGTGGTGGCTCGACCTCTACGAAATGAGCCGGAGACTGGCGTTTCCGCCAACGGGAAAATGAGTTCACTCGTCGGAAAACGGGTTTTGGTCACCGGCGGCGGCCGCCGGGTCGGTGCCGCGATCGCCGAAGCGCTGCGTTCGGCCGGTGCGGTTCCGGTGGTGCACAGCAACCGGACCGTTTGCGAAAACGGCATGGAGTCGGTGCGGATGGACTTCCTCACCGGCACGCCGGAACAACTGCTCGACCGCTGCGGACGGCTTGACGCCATTGTCAACAACGCCTCGGTCTTTCTGCATGCCGAAGCAGCGGAGCAGATGCTGGTCAATTATGAATTTCCGACCCGGCTTATCCGGGAATTTTTCCGTCGTTTCGGCTCCGGCTGTGCGGTCAATATGCTGGACAGCTCGGTAAAAAAGCCGGCCGCCGACCCGTACCGGCAAAGCAAATACCTCCTGCGCGAAGCCACACGCAAAATGGCGCTGGAGTTTGCTCCGGCGATGCGGGTCAACGCCGTGGCGCTCGGTCCGGTGCTGCCGCCGGACGAGCTCGCGCACCTCGGAATGCGCCGGACGCGGGGTGTAATTCCGCTTCGCCGCCCGGTTGAACTTCATGACGCGGCGGCGGCGGTGCTGTTCATGCTCGAAAACGAATCAATAACCGGTGCGGTCCTGGACGTGGACTGCGGAATGGGGATGTTGTCATGATACTTGTTTCCACCAGCGAGATGAGGGCGCTCGAAAGACGCGCGATCGACTCCGGCATTTCGGAGACCGAACTGATGAACGAAGCCGGCGACGGCGCGGCGCGCTGGATACACCGCTGGGCAATGCGGTTTCCGGAACATTTCCGCCGCCGCTTTGTGGTGGTGTGCGGACGCGGCAACAACGGCGGAGACGGTCTCAAAGTGGCCACCGACCTGCTTGAGGTATATCACGAGCAGGTGGCGGTGTTCGGCGTGGCGCAGATACACAAGATGTCGGAGGCCAGCCGCTATCACGGGCGGCGGTTGAAGATGCGTCCGGTCTCCGAGCTGGAGTTCCGCCCGGGCGACATCATAATCGACGCGCTGCTGGGAACCGGCGTCACCGGCGCGCTGAATCCGCCTTATGACGAAATAATTGCAAAAATAAACGCGGCGCGCATGCCGGTGGTGTCGCTGGACTGCCCGTCCGGAC
>JAEWSS010000085.1 GCA_023459755.1 Verrucomicrobiota bacterium
CGGCATCGACTGGGTGATGGTTTTCTCGCCCAACGCCTATCATAAACAGCACATTCTGGCCGGATTCGCCGCCGGGAAAAACGTGTTCAGCGAAAAACCGCTGGCCACCAAAATCGCCGACTGCCAGAAAATTTTTGAGGCGCATCAGAAGTCCGGCGTTCTCTTCGCCACCGGCTTCGTGCTCCGCTATGCGCCGATTTACCGCAAGGTCAAGGAACTGCTTGATTCCGGAAAATTCGGCTATCTGCTGGCGGTAGACGCCAACGAAAACATCGCCCCGGAACACGGCGCCTACATCATGCAGAACTGGCGGCGGCTGACCAAATACGCCGGACCGCACATTCTGGAAAAATGCACCCACGACCTCGATCTGCTGAACTGGTTTGTCGGCGCGCTGCCGGCGCGGGTGGCGTCTTTCGGGTCGCGGCGGTTCTTCGTGCCGGAAAACGAAAAACTTATCGCAAAATACGGCAAGGAAACCTTTGACCGGTGGGAAGATCCCCACAAGCTGCCCTCCCCCTTCACTTCCGACAAGGACCTTAAAGACAATCAGGTGGCGATCATTGAATACCGCAACGGTGTCCATGTGCAGTTTGAATGCACGATGAGCAACATTATTCCGGAGCGCCGGATGATGTTCAGCTGCTCGGAGGGTAACATTGTTGCGGAGCTTTACTCCGGCCGTCTGGTCTGCCGCAAACTCGGCGAACAGGCCACCGAAGTGTATGACTTCACCGGCGACGGTCACGGCGGCGGCGACAACTTCATTATGAAGGAACTCTACGAAAACGTGATGTGCAAGGGACAGAAACCGGCATGCAGCGGCAACGAGGGGCTGGAGTCGGCGGTATTGGCTCTGGCGATCGACAAGGCGGCCAATATCGGCCGGGTGGTCGAACTTGAACCGGTCTGGAAATCAATGAACCGGTAAATAAAAACAGGGGAACAGGAAAAAATGTCCATTGGTCTGCTGCTCAAGAAATGTTTTTCCCGGATATTTTTTCCGGTTCCGTTGACTTTCATAATTATTCTGATCGGTTTATTTCTGCTGATTTTTGTCAAAAAACGGCGAAAAACCGGGATGTGGCTGACCGGCATCGGCGCGGCGCTGTTCATCGGACTGTCGATTTTCGGCGAACTGCCGCTGCGCCCGCTGGTCAACCGTTACGACCGGCTGGACCCGGCGGCGCTCGACCGCTCCGAAGATTACGCCATCTGCGTGGCCGGTTCCAATTTCACAGAAACCTCCGACGGCCGCGGCAGCTTCGGCGAGCACAGCACGCTGCGGATGGACGAAGCCGCCCGCATCGCTGAATACTGCGAAAACCACGGCATAAACTATGTTCTGGTCACCTCGGTGGCCGACCCGATGGCCGATCCCGCGGCAAAAACCGCCGCCATGAATGAATTCTACCGGCCGTTCGGCATTCCGGAATCAAAGCAAAAACTGGTTCACGGCGCGGAAAATTCGCGCGAAGAAGTCAAGGAATTTGCAAAATATGACGGAGACAAAATCATTGTTTCCAGCGCCTGGCACGTTCCGCGCCTGATGATGCTGGCCGAAAAATACGATCTCGACGCGCTTCCGGCGCCGGCGCCGTACATCGGAGGAAACGATTATACCATAATGTCATGGATTCCGTCCGGCAAACACCTTGAAAACGCCGACAACGCAGTCTATGAATATCTCGGGATGCTCGAATATCTGATTTTTTAGCGTTTCAGAGCGTCGGGAATAATCTGTTTTTTCGAGAATCCCAGCACATATCTTCCGCCGGTGCGATTGTCCTGAAATTTGACGATCCGCCGACCCCACCAGAACCATTTTCCCTGAAAATTGAACGGCCGGTAATGATGCTCCAAGAGCGTCAATTCGGCAAGCGGAATAATCAGCGGACTGCCGATCGCCGGATACACTCTCAGGTCTTCGGCGGTCAGCGCGACTCCGGCCGGACACTGCGATGTGCGCGACCCGAACATCACCACGGCACGAAACGCTGCCTCCGAACCGCATTTGTCCACAGCGGCCGCGGCGCGACGCCACATTTTCCGCCCCACCAGGGAGGAAACCGCCACATTGATCGCCACGATCACCACCGCAAGCAGAATCCAGAACAGGAGCGGCATAACAATCGTCCTTTCATTTATATGGTTTTTACCGCGGCATTCCGCCACCCGGCTAATGCACGACCATAACGTATGTCTATTGTCGGCAAAATGCAAGTGGCGAAATTTTTTCGCCACAAATTTTCACGCCTCCCTGACGGCGGAAGCCGGAAATAAAAAATTTTCAGGATGAACGCATAAAAAAAGCGGCCGACGTCGGCCGCTTTCAATTTAAAGCTCTTCAGTATTTTGAATCTTCAAAATAGTAGTTTGCCGCATTGTCCGGCGTCACCACCTCGGACTTGACGATCACCTCAACTTCACCGTTCACCGGCTTGCCGCCGTTGCGCAGCCCGTCCAGCGCCTTGGCCGCGCCGACTTCCACCATCTGCGGCGGATAAGTGACCGTGGCCTTAACCACCGGATCGTT
This sequence comes from Verrucomicrobiota bacterium, assembly GCA_023459755.1. Taxonomy (GTDB): domain Bacteria; phylum Verrucomicrobiota; class Lentisphaeria; order Victivallales; family Victivallaceae; genus CALXXL01. The sequence goes on from JAEWSS010000085.1 coordinate 2,537, forward strand.
GTCCATGACTTTTTTGACGATCGCCTTACTGCCGCCGCCGCCGACCATCGCCTTGACGTCGGTGCGTTTTGACTCGGCATAAGCGGTCAGCACTCCGAGCAGAACATCGTCGTCGCCGGCCCACACGCCGTCAACCTTCGGATATTTCTGAAGATAACTTTCCATGACTTTCAGACCGCGCTCGGTGTTCCAGTCGGTCGGCTGGGAGTCGATGATGCGGATGCCGGGATATTTGTCCGCCAGCACTTTTTTGAAACTCTCGACCCGCTCGGTGTTGATCGGACAGAGAAATCCCTCCAGAACCAGAATGTCCCCACTGCCGTTCAGCGCCTGCCCCATGGCTTCGCCGGCCGCGGCGCCGAAGCTCGCGTTGTCGCCGTTGACAAACACGTCCTGCGCACCCGACGGCAAAGGATTGGAAACCACCACCAGATAAACGCCGCGCGCCTTGGCCTGACGGCAGACATTGTCCAGCGGCTCCGGCTCCTGACTCAACACCACCAGCGCGTCGATGTCCTGCATCAGCAGATTTTCAATCGCGTCCACCTGCGCCGCGGTATTGGCGCTGGTGGCGATCACCACATCGACGTCCGGATTGGCGGCCTCGATGTTCTTTTCCGCACGTTCGGCGCTCCACACCACCCCGCCGGTCCAGCCGTGGGTGGCCGACGGCACCGAAATACCGATCTTCATTTTTTTCTCACCCGAATCGCCGCAGCCGCAGAAAATCAGCAGCGACACCGCCAGCATCAACCATTTTTTCATCTGTTCGCTCCTTTTTTATATTGAAATAAAACTGCAACAATAATAACCGCCCCCTTCACCG
>JAEWSS010000086.1 GCA_023459755.1 Verrucomicrobiota bacterium
GGCTTGGGCGGCGCGCCGCTGGAAGACGCCGGCGGAGCGGACGCAGCGGAGTCGGCCGCCGGGCCGCTGACCGAAATATCGTTTTTCATTCCGGAACCGCAGCCGATGGAAAAATTATTCGGATCGACCGCCGGTTTCACCGAAATGTCGCTGTTCGCCATTTTTGCACTCCTGATGTTGCATCGTTTTATTGAAAATGAACATAACGCCTTTTTCACATCAAGTCAAGCACAAAAAGGTAAAAAAAATAAACGACGGGCATACTTTCATGCAAAAAAACGGCAAAAGACACCGCGGAGACGGAAATTTCACCTGACCTGACTTGAAAAAAACGGCCGCCGGAACTATTGTAAGCCCATAAATAAAATGAAAGGATCGTCATGAAAAAATCGCTATTCAGCATGGCGGCCGCCGCCGTCCTGCTCGCCGCCGGATGTTCGGCGGGACCGGAATCGGAGTTGACCGCAAAAATGACGAATGACGGTGTCACGCTGGCGACGCCGCTGTCGCCGCTGTCGCTCCAGACCAAGCTGGCCTTCGTCGAACCGCCGTGGGTAAAACTTTATTTCTACACCGGAACTTCACCGCGCGACTGCGTTGACAACAAAATGGTCCAGCGCGGCGACGAAGAAGAAGTTAAACTTCACGAATACAGTGTCTCCACCGAAGGCAACACCGCGAAAATCGTAATCGACGCGGAACTGGTCAAAGATGTTCCCTGCCTGTTTGAAGGCAATCTGCTGCTGCTGCCGGCCGACCTGCTGTCCGGAGCAAAATTCACCACGCCGGAGGAGTCCGGCACTATTCCCGAAACCGCATCCGACGACGGCATCGGCCTGATTTTCAAAGAAACCCGTCAGGTGACCTTCCACACCCGCTGCGGCGAGCTTGAAATCAACATCGTCGAAGGCCCCGGCATGCGACTCGACGACCGCCGCCGCGCCACCATCGAAGGCACTCCGAGTTTCTGGCTCGGAACCAACATTCCGCTGCAATACGGCAGTCCGCTGCGGATTGTGGCCGAAATCAAATTCACCGCCCTCCCCGGCCTTACAATTCCGGAACCGCGGGCGTCAACCGGCAAACCGGCCGCCGCGACCGTCGAAGCCGAAGTTACCTCCGCCATTCCGCGAATCCACCCCCAGCTGCCGACCCCGGTCAGCATGGCGCCCGGCGCCGAAAAGCTGGCCACCACCAAACTCAACCTCAACTTTTCGACCATCCCCGACCGCCTCGGCCGCGCCGCAAAGCGGATATTCACCGAACAACTGCCGCTCAGCTTCGGCAAAGGCGGAACTCCGTTCACCGTGCTGATCGCCGACAAGTTCCCCGATCTTACCGATCCGGAAGGGTACATTCTCAACGTCACCCACTCGGACATCACGGTGATCGCCCTCAGTGAACGCGGCGCGTTTTACGCCATGCAGACCCTGAAGTCGCTGTACCGCGACGGCGCATTCCAAACCGCCGCCGTCCACGACGCTCCATACTTCAAACTCCGCGGCATCCACTCGCTGGTGGACGACAACTCCGACGTTTACCTGAAAGGCATGATCGAAGACGTTCTCGCCCCGATGAAAATGAATTATATCCTGCTCGAAAGCGAATACGCGAAATGGGACACCAGCGCCGGCTGTCATCAGGAATGGGCCGCCAGCAAGGAACAGCTCGCAAAAATCATCGAGACCGCCAACGACAACTACATCGAGGTGATCCCGTTCATTTCCAGCCTCGGCTACTGCATGTGGATGTTTGAGAACGGCCAGAACGCCGAACTGGCGGAAAATCCGGCCAAACCGCGCCAGTACAACCCGTCCGACCCGAAAGTGTACGAATTCATGACCCGGGTGCTGGGCGAGGTTGATGAAGTGTTCGGCCACCAGAGCCGCCGCCTACATGTCGGTCACGACGAGCTTTGCCTGTGGAACGCCGACTATCCGTATCCGGTTCGTCCGGAAAACATCGAAAAGGGCGTGAAGAAAATATTCTTCGACGACACCATGTTCTACTACGACTACGCCAAAAAACACGGTCTGACGCTGATGATCTGGCAGGACATGCTGGCCGACCGCAACGAATCGCCGGAAAACGGCGCCGGCGGCCCGCCGCTCAATGTCAGCGAACTGCGCAAAGACCTGCCCAAAGACATTGTAATGTGCGTCTGGCGTTACAGCGGCAACACCAAAAAGTTCGGCGATCTCGACGCCATGTCGGCCGAAGGATTTCCCACCATCGCCTGTTCATGGTTTGAAGAATTCAATGTGGAAAATCTTGCGAAAAGCGCCGCAAAAAACGGGTCGCTCGGGTTGATGTCCACCACCTGGAACGGCTTTCACGGCAGCCGCAGCGCATTGTACGACTCGTTCGCCCAGCTCGCGCCGTACATCCGGGTGGGCTGCCGCGGCTGGAATCCCGACGACCGCGCAAACCGGTACGACTCCGCAAAAGTTCTGGGGTCAATGCTTCAATACCGCGAAAACCGCGGTGTGAAAAGCGGAAAACTGCTGGATCTCTCCGGCAGCGTCAATATTGTTTTCGACCCGGCGGTTCCGGCACTGGTCAACGACTCGGCAAGCGCTGCGCTCTCGGAAATTCCGATCGGAGTCTCCGACTTCGGCTCCGGACGCTTTATGGTGGCCGGTCCCGACGGCAAACCGGGTGCAGTCGCAACCCGGTCGATGATTACGCCGAGGTTCCCGGATGAAGTCGCCATTCCGTTTGCCGGAGTCAAGGCGTCGCGGCTCAAATTTCTGCACACCCAGCTGGGAACGCCGCTGAAAGACTTTACGGAGGCCGCGGTTTACGTTGTAAAATACGACGACGACACCACGGCTGAAGTTCCGGTCATCTACGGTCAGGGCGTGGCGGCAATGGTCAACGGAGCCTGCACCTATCGGCTGAATCCGGCGCGCATGGCCGAATTCGGCGGCAAACGGCTCTGGATAATGGAATGGGAAAATCCGGCAAAGGACAAAACCATTGTTGAGGTGACGCTGAAAAATTCCGGCGCCGCCCCCGGCATGCTGCTGTTCGGCATCTCCGCCGAAGATTGACGAAGCCTGAAATGATAACATCCGGCAACGGGTTCACCGCCGCCGGATGTTTTTTATATACTCAGCAGAACCACAACCAGCAGAACGGCTTCCGTCCCGCTTATATTTTTATTGCTTTTTTCTTCGGACATCCCGCATCCGCCCTTCATTTGCATATAAATATAAGTTGAAATAAGTTTTTCACAAACTTCTCATCTGTTTTAAATCCGGTTTGAGAAAAAGCATTTGCAATCCGCGCAATAGATGCTAAAGTTTTAATCGGTTAGGAGTTATATCCTCAAAAAAACAACACGAATGGAGGCTTGGCATCATGGCTTACACTACTCCGGTGGAAAACCGTACGGTCAACAATGAGATCGTAAACTCCGGCACTCAGGTCATCAACAACGGCGGTGTGGCGATCAACGGCGTTATCATGACCGGCGCGGTTCAGCAGGTCAACTCCGGCGGAATGATTTCCGGCACCATTGGTTCCGGCGGCAACCTTCAGGTCAACGCCGGCGGCAAAGCCCAGAACATCACCATGTCCGGCGGTGTAATCACCGGAGCAGGCGCGGTGGACGGCGTGAAGCTGTACGGCGGCGCGTGGACACAGGTGTCCGGCGGCTCATTGAGCAATGTCGAAATGTTCGACAAAAGCCGGATCGAACTTATCGGGGCCAACAAGGCAAGCAACATCACCATCGACGCCGCCGGAGTTCAAACGGAGGTCGGCAAAACCCGGGTTGGCGCCCAGCTGATCGTGTTTAAGAACTATATTGAAGGAACCCCGACCGCCACCAACGTCACCTTGCAGAACGGCGGCTCGGCGCATGTTTATGACGACGGACTTATTTCCGGATGCGTCATCAAGAACGGCGGAGTATTGTATCTGACCGACTGGGACTTCGATTCAAAAAAGGATTGGAAGGGCAACTACCGCCCGCAGAACGGCACGGTTCAAAGCTGCACGGTTGAGGCCGGCGGTACATTGTACATCGGCGGCTCGGCCGCCACGGTTCAGAACGCCACCATCAAATACGGGGCGAATGTGGACGGGTTCCGCGTTTCACAGAAGCTGATCGGCGTGAAGGTCTACATCACCCCGACCACTTACAAATCCTATACTTTCACCGGCGGCGGCAACAACATCGCCAACATGGTTATCGATCCGAACAGCCCGATCAAGCGGTTGGGCGGCATGGGGCGCGGCGCGGCCGGAACGCCGCTGGCCACTCAGCTGAGCGCGCTTACCATCAACGAGGGCGGTGTGCTCTATGATGTCAGCTATTACTCCAAGATCACCGGTAAATATGTGTTTGCCAACGGTTCGAGCGCCAATTTCACGATGGGATCGGGAACCGTGGCGGGCTACGTTCTGGCATCCGGCATGAACCTGTACGGCGACATTCAGGGAACGACGGTCTGCAAGATCACACCGCAGTTGAAAGACGTTCAGATTCTTGACGGCGGTATCCTCGACGGATTCCGCACCGGACGGGCCGGCGATTCCGCCCCGATCTCCAACGGAACCTATACCGATGCGGACGGCAAAGTCACCAACTGGACGTTCGGTCAGGGCAAAGTAGACAATCTGGTCGTCAACTCCGGCTGTTTCGTGGTGCAGGGAATCAGCGCGGTCGGGGCAACCGACGGCGGCGTGGCAACCGGACTCACGGTCAACAACGGCATTGTGGTATTCGGCAACGGAGCCAGCGCCACCGGGTTGAAAATATCGTCCGGCACCGCGCTCCAGATTTACAGCAACGCCGCGATCAGCGGAGTGAATCAGGACACCGGAAAAAGCTTTGAGGTCGCCGGCGGGTCGGGAACCGGACTGCTGATTGAAAACGGCGGGTTCTTCAACGTCGGATCGGGCGGCATGATTTCAGACTCCGAAATATCCGGATCACGCAGCCACGCCAGCGGGAACTCCAAGGTGGCGCAGAGCATGCTCGCGGTAAGTGACGGCGGTGCGGCAAAAAATGTGAATCTGACCAACGGGTCGCTGCTGCAGCTTTCCGGAGCATTTACGCTGGACAAAGTGACGATGGACAAGAGCGTAACCGTCCAGTGGCTTTCGTTCGATCCGAACTGCATTTTGATCGACACTGCGCTGAACGGGTACGAGAACCTCGACTGGAACGCCGAAACCAAGACGCTCACCGGATGGGTTCATAATGGAATGGGAACGTCGTCATTCAAACCGCTGTCGAAGTCGGAGGTGAAATATGTTGACCTCACTGTTGCCGACATTCCGTACAACACCGCCGGCTGGGGCTCGGTGGACGTTGATATCGACGGAATCACCTTCGACCTCAATGCGGCGGTGGACGGCGTAGCCAGCAACAGTCCGACCCGCTGGACCAACACATGGGCCGGAGCGTGGACGGTTGGGGCCGGCTCCTCGGTTCGCAATGTAAAAATATACGGCGGCGAATTTACCGGCATCAAATTTAATATCGACGGTCTGCTGCTGGAAAACCACTACTCAAACTACAACTGCTCGATGACCACCAGCGGCAACACGCTCACCGCGGTGACCGTGAACGGCGGCATTTATTACGCCGGGATCTGGGGTGACGGCGGAGCCTCCACGCTTACCGACCTCGCGGTAAAAGCCGGAGCGGTAAGTCTGCGCAACGGCACGGTTCGCAATCTGGTCGGCACCGGTGGAAAGTTCCAGCTTTACAGCAAAGCCGAAAACTCGGTGGCGATCTACGGCGACTTTGTACTGAAGGACACGCTGGTGGAATATTACGGCACGCAGGTGAAACTCGACCTTGATTCGCTGGACAGTCTGACGCTTCAGGGCGGCAACACCATCAACAACGACATTTCCGGCGGAACGGACAAATTCGTCACCATCTACGGAGTGGGCAATAAAGTCGGCGCGAACTTTTCGGTTTCCGTCGGGGTCGTATTGTTCGACCTGACGGTTTCCGCGGACAACTGGTTCAATACCGGAGCGGTGCTGGCCGACTTGGGTAATGTTCAGTCCGAACTCAAGCTGAAACTCCGCGCCGGTCAGGGCGACTATAAGTTCGGCTCGACTTCAACCAAAACGCTGGCGGTTCAATTTGGTGAAGACACCGCCGAAATTGCGTTCGGTGAAACCAAAACCGTTAACGGTTATGAAATACGGGCGTATTCGGACAACGGCGCCGGAATGGTTTCCGTCCGCGCCGCCGACAGCACCAACACCGAGCTTGGCTGG
>JAEWSS010000087.1 GCA_023459755.1 Verrucomicrobiota bacterium
GGTGATAATCTAACACCGCAATCTTGTTTTTCAATTCAAAAAGTGCCGGACCGTCGAGCCAAATCGCCGTTTTTTCCGAAAGTGAAGTCCAGCGGACGATTTTTTCGGTTCGCCGCGGTTTTCCGCAGACGGCAATCCGGCTGGTCATATTCAGCGCGGCGGCGGCCGGTTCCGGCGTTTTCGGCGTCAGCATTGCGCCTTCAATCCGGCGTATCCCGCGTGAAGACAGAAATTCACGCACCGCCGGAGCGGCATCGTAACCCGGCAGATTCAGGCTGTATGCCGCGACATCGGACGGGGAGGCGGCAATGCAGGTTGTGGCGCCGTCGCCGCCGTGGACGGTCAGCATGAAGTCCGGCTGGAAAAAGTGGCCGCCGAAAATAAAGGCCAGCCAGATGAATATTACAGTCGCCGCCATTGTCCGCACCGCGGTGTTTCCGCGAATAAACAACAACAATGCGACGATGAAAACAACCGTCAGCCATGCCGTCGGAGTCAGTGCCGGAGTGTCGGAAAACAGTTCGGCGGCGCCGCCGGCCACGCCGCGCAGCGAATCGGACAAAAAGCTCAAGGGGCCAATGAGCAGTATTCCGACAACCGGCAGCATTTTCAGCGCCGCCAGTATGAACAGCGGAAAAATCAACGGCATGATCAGCAGGTTCGCCGGCAGTGATCCGGGCGTGAACAGCCCTTGATGATACAGCGTCAGCGGCATTCCGGCCAGATAGATCACCGCGAGCACCGCGGCGAGTCCGGCGGTTTTCGCCGCGAGTTTCCGGCGCGGCATAAGTTCAGGCGGCTTGAAGCTGGAGAGTTCATTGATCGCCATGGAAATTTTGCGGACCGCCTCTCCGGTCAACAGCAGGAATCCGGTAATTATAAAGGAAAATTGAAATCCGAGGTCGAACACCTGCTTCGGCTGCCACAACAGAACCGCCGCGGCCGCCAACGCCAGCGTTGACAGCGGGCGAACCTGCGCAAAATACGCTCTGGCGACGATGAAACATGAGATCATCAACGCGGCGCGGAGCGCCGGAATCTGCGCTCCGGACAACAGCGTATAAAACCACACCGCCGCCAGCATCGCCGGCGCCCGCAGTCGCCACGGCGCCGGCGAAAACAGCAGCAGGGCCAGTGCCGCCGCCACCCCGACGTGGAGACCGGACACGGAAAAAAGATGTATGGTTCCGGACTTGAGGAAGTCGTCGCGCTCCTCCGGCCCGATGCCCTGCCGCACGCCGAGCACAATCGCATTGACGATCATCGCGGATTGCCGGGGCATTCCGTCAGAGATCCGCGCGGCAAGTTCTGCCCGTATTTTGGCGAGAAGGTGCAGAAATCCGCGTCCCGGAGTGAGCGTGTCAACTGCTTTAATGTTGGCAACCGCCGCAATGTCGCGATTGCGCATGTAGCGGTCGAACCCGCCGGGCGTAAGTGATTTTCGGGAGACAATGCGGCCGGATGCGTCCAGAAAATTGATCCTGACCGGCGGGGAGGGGGCGGCCAGCAGCGCATCGGCGGCAATCCGGTCGCCGTAAAGCGGAGCGGTCTCCGGCGGCAGACGAAGCAGAACTTTTTCCCCGATCGGCGTTATTTCGGCGGCGATCAGTGAATTTTCAACCGGAACGCCGCCCCAATCCGTTACCTCGAATTGGAAACGGCCGGTCAATATTCCGCCTTCCGGCAGGGACGGGGACCGCGCAGGTGTGAACGTTATCGCGGCGCATCCCAGCAGTATGCCGGCGAAAAATTGTGGAATAAGCACGGATGGCGCGGTGCGCACCGCGGCAATCATCGAGATGACCGCCAGCGGCGCCGCCGCCCAGTGGACGTCATAATAAAAAAGCAGCGCCGTCAATATTCCGGCCAAAAGAAAATATATGCCGCCGGCCGGCGGCGCGGCGGAACGCCATTTCATTTTGTTTCTCTGATTGCCGTTGTCCGTTTATCCAGTTCGTCCAGCATGGCGGCTGGAACCTTCAGTCCGCCGCGCCCGGTGCCGATTTCGCAGACCGGCAGCCCCACGCCGTGAAAGTCGCTGCCGCCGGAACACATCAGATTGTACTGCGCCGCGTTTTCCTCCACCAGCGCGGTCTGCTCCGGGGTGAATGTGACATAATGCACCTCGATGCCGTCCAGTCCGGCCGGGACAATATGCTTTAACACCCGCTTGAGCCATGAACGTTCACCCGCCGCGGCGAACACCGGATGCGCCCACACCGCCGCGCCTCCGGCGTGATGAATGTGCGCGATCGCCTCCGCCGGGTGCGGCAGTGCGCGCGGTACGAATCCGGGCAGATTGCGGCGCAGCAGCACTTCAAAAACGGTGTCCGGCGTCGGAAATTTTTCCTGGTAATATTTGGACAGCAGTTTGGCAAAATGCATCCGGCCGACCACGTTCAGCGGCCGCCATTCCTCTTCGGGAACCGGCAGGCCGAGCGCTGTGAGTTTCAACGCCATTTTTTCGGCTCTCGCCACGCGTTCAATCCGCATTTTTTCGAGGAACTCAAGCAGTTCCGAATTGTTGATGTCGATGTCCAGCCCGACAATGTGGAGCTCCCGATTGTTGAACATCGACGACAACTCCACCCCGGGAATCAGTCTGAGTTCCGGATAACGCTGTTTTTCGGCAATAAACTCCGGGATGCCGTTCACTGTGTCGTGGTCGGTAAGCGCCACGGCGGCGAGTTTTTTCTGCTCGGCCAGCGCGGCGATCTCGGCGGGCCGAACCGCCCCGTCCGAGCTTAAACTATGAGTGTGAAAGTCGGCGGCGTCCCTCATTTTTCAGCCGTTTCCAGCGGTGCTTCGGTTTGTTGGGCGTAGTCTGCGATGCCGCGCGCGATCGCCCTGGCCAAAACCGTCTGATACTCCGGCGATGCGAGTTTCGCTTCGTCCGCCGGATGACTCATAAAGCCGCATTCCACCAGCACCGCCGGAACGGTGTTGTGGTAGAGAACATGAAAACGAGCCCGCTTTGCGCCGCGGTCAAACGCCCCGGTGCTCTCGATCAGCCGTCTCTGGATGGCGCTGGAGAGCGCAAACGAATCGACGGTATTGCGATAGCCGACCGCGTCGTCATTTGCCGGAACCTGAATCGAGTGGTCGGCGTTGTCGTTGCTGTTGGCCGCGCCGCGCGGAGTGACGGAGAAGGTCTCAATGCCGTTGGCGTCGGGATTCGGCGCCGCGTTGCAGTGGATGGAGATGAAAATGTCGGCGCCGGTTTCAGCGGCTTTCGCCGCGCGCGGCGGAAGATCAACGGTTTCGTCGCCGTTGCGGGTCATTATCACCTCAATGCCGTTTTGTTTCAGCAGTCCGGCCAGCTTTTGCGCGATGGCGAGGTTGAACTCTTTTTCCTTTGCCAGTCTGCCCGGTGCGCCGGGATGAATGCCGCCGTGTCCGGGATCAATCACAACTTTGGCGATATTCTGCCGGCGCAGCGTGGAGTTGTCGAACAGCGGACGCAGCGTATTGTCGAAGTCGTATTCGGAAAAACACAGCCCGTACTGCGAGACGGTGGTCGGATACGCCAGCCACAGTTTGACGCCGTTGAGCCGGAAGAAGCGTTCGTCGGGGTCCGCGGAAATGATGGCTTCCGGACCGGCCAGCATGAACGGCGTGTCCAGACATCGCAACTGAAGTCGTTTCCCGACCGCGCGACCGGTTATGTAGTTTGTTCCGTCGATCTGAACGATCTCCGGCTGGCAGGCGGTAAGCATGAACATCAGTGCCGGCAAAAAAAGTTTTTTCATTTTGTTTTTACCTGATTGAAGTACGCGACAATGCCGTCGGCGATGGCTGATGCCAATTTGCGGCGGTAGGCCGGTGAGTTCAGGTTCCTTTCCTCGGTTCGGTTTGATATGAAGCCGGTCTCGATCAGCACGGCCGGACAGTTGACATTGCGGAGAACCGAAAATCGCGCCCGTTTCAGCCCGCGATTGGGTGTTTCACGCACCTTCCCCGCGATGCTTTTTTGAATGCACGAGGCTAAAAACAGGCTGTTACTGCACCATGCGTGTCCGGCGGACGTGCCGCCCTCCACCTTGCCGGTGTTGTAACTCGGCGCGCCCGGCGGCGTGAGACTGAACGTTCCGATGCCGGAGACTCCGGCGGAGGCCGAATCGGCGTGAAGCGACACAAACAGCTGACCGCGCAGCCGGTTGCAGTAGCTGGCGCGGTTTTCCAGACTTATCGAGGTGTCGCCGGTTCTGGTCATGAAAATCTGAAATTTCACATCTTTGCCGTCGCGTTTTACCGACCGTTTCGCCAGCTCGCTCCGCAGTTCTTTGGCGATCAGCAATGTCAGAACCTTTTCCCGGCTTATCTTTCCGGCGGCGCCGGGATCGGAGCCGCCGTGTCCCGGATCGATGATTATTCGGATCGGGTCATGCCTTTTCAGCGAAGACCGGTTGAGCAGCGGCAGCAGTGTTCCGGTAAAATCGCTCCAGCTGATGTAGCCGACGCCGTTCTGCCATCCCGGCGCAAAATTCAGTACGATCGGCAGTCCTTCGATTACCGCGGTGCGCTTGTCCGGTGAAAACGCGGCGATCGTCCTGCCGTTTGCCGCCACCAGACGCAGAACGGTTTTCGAGGCGTTCCAGCGGCAGCTGAAGTATCTTGCCAGCGACGACAGCGCGGCGTAACGGCGGCCGTAAAGCGTTTTCGACGCCACCTGCGATATGCTTATGGCGTCGGATAAAAACGGCGGCAGAAGCAGCAGAAAAAACAAAAAAACAGTTGCAATTCTGCGCGCGTTCACCGTTTTCTCCTGCGCAGAAAGGTTTTGTTTTCGTATGAGTCCTGCGGCGGATACATTCCGAGCAGGCCGGAGCCGATTTCCACCGCTTCGGTCAGCGATCCGAGCACAAATCCCTTTGCGGCGCGCAGTGCTTCGTCCGGCTCCATTTCCAGCGCGAACGCCGCGGCCAGCGCCGCCGAGAAGGTGCATCCGGTACCGTGAGCCGCCGACGGATGTTCCAGCGTTATGCGCGGCGAGCCAAGTTCATATACGCCGTCTTCCAGAGCTACAAAGTCCACCGCCTCGCGTCCGACGGCGGCGGCGTGACCGGTCTTCAGGATCACTCCGGCACCGTAAAGTTCGGACAATTCAGCGGCCGCGGCGGCAAAGTCGTCCGCCCCTTCGAGCTTTCGGCCGAGCAGCAGTTCGGCCTCCGGAATGTTCGGCGTAATCCAGTCCGCCAGCGGCAGCAGGAGTTTTTGCATATTTTCAATGGCGTCAGGCTTGAGCAGCACCGCGCCGCTGGTTGCTACCATCACCGGATCGACCACCAGCTGCGCCTTGCGCTTCGCCAGTTCTTTTGCCGCCGCCGCAACGATTTCGGCGGAAAACATCATTCCGGTTTTTATGCCGCCGACCGCAAGTTTTGAGGCCACGGCGCGGATTTGTGCCGCAACCGTTTCCGGTTTCAGCCCTTCGATGGCGGTTACTTCGCACGGATTCTGGGCGGTCACCGCGGTGATTGCGCTGGTTCCGAACACGCCGAACGCCGCGAAGGTGCGCAGGTCGGCCTGAATGCCCGCGCCGCCGCCGGAATCGCTTCCGGCCACCGTCAGCGCGAGCGGATAATTCATTGCTTCGTTCTCTTTCATTATATCCGATTCTCCTTTTATATACGATAACATTAACGGGCGCATTTTCCAGTCCTGAAAAAATAAAATTGCGAATTGTTGAGTCTTGACAAGCCGTCGCAGCATGGTATATTACACCCAGTCACATGAGGAGTAAGGTTTTTCGGATGAAAAAAATATTTCTGCTGTCATTGGTATTGCTGTCGGCGGCGGTGCTGTCCGGCGGCACACTGACTACTTCCGGCGGAACCCCGGTAAATTACCGCCCGGGGGCGGACGCGAACCGTAACTTCATGGATTTTCTCGGTCGTCTGGAGGCGGAGGCGTCACGCGCCGCGAAATATTCGGCTGCCGGCGGTGACGGACGGGTGCGCATTGAAGTGGACAAAGTCGAGCCGGAAGGCCATATCAATATACTGCGAATCGGCAACTCGGCGGTAATCGTGATCGGCGGCGACCTTGACCGCTATGTCGCCAATCGGAGCGACGCCCGTTTTTTCGCGGCGGTCTTTCTGCTTTCCCGCCTGAATATTCCGCCGGAGCGCGGACTTGGCGCGTTTCCGGCTTTTGTGGCCGACGGACTTTGCTCCAGAGCGGAGAACGCTGGAAAAAAACGTGTCGTATTGCTCAATACCGCGCAATATCCCGGCATCCGTTCGGTGCTTTCATCAGGCGGAAAAGTCGGTCTGCGCGGCGCGCTGAGGGGGATCACGGTTCCGGAGCCGGGCGCTCCGGGCGCTTTTTATGACGAAAACGCCAGAATCGGGCTGGATATTTTGATGTCCGGCATCACTGCAAAAAATAATCCGGTAGCCGTCATGGTGCGGGAACTGGCCGCTTCCGGCAATTTCGACACCGCGTTTGACGCCGCATTCGGGCCGGTGGTCGGAGTTACCCCGGGCGCCGCTGCGGCATTCGACCCGCCGGCGGCGATCGACGCCCGGCTGGAACGCCTGATCCGCCGCCGGGTTTTCACCCAGTTCGCTCCATACCGCGCCGCTGAACAGTCCGTCATGCTGGCCGCGGTTCGGAATTGTACCTATTATGAGGAAGACTGTGACGAACCCCGGCAGGCCGACCTTTCCGAACTGCCTCTGCTGATTGAGCGACGCGTCGATTCCTGCCGCATCGTTCTCAATAACAAGCAGCGCGCGCTGACCGAACTGATCGCCGGCGCCGGTCCGATAACCATCGGCGACCTGGAGACGGTGCTTGAACTTATCGGCAAAGTCGGCGATATGCCGGCCGCCGAATGTTCGGCGCAGCTGGCCGCGGCGCTCGGAAACTCCGAACAGGCGATTGCAAAACTTTCCGCCATCGAAAAAGAACTCGACGACGTCGAAAATTCGCTGGTCTCCGAACAACAGCGCTTTCCGTGGCGGTTCAGCACGGTTTGCCGCGGCGACTCAGACCTGCCGTCCGGCGTGACCGCGGAACTCGACCGGGTGCAAAAACTGCTCGAAAAACCGTAATCGACCAAGCGCTTATTCCAACCGTCCGGTTGGACGGCTTTCGTTCCTTCAAGATTGTCAATGAGTTACAAAAAAATGCAAAAAAACGCAATATATTGTGTGTTTTATGGGTTGACAGCCCCATATTCGGTGGTATAGTATCTCCGCAATCAACGGGAACAACCAAGATAAAACCTGGAGAACAGAAGAAAATGAGCATTCCTAACCAAACCCCGCTGCGGGTGAAAAAACGCGACGGCCGCATTGTGCCGTTCGATCCTGATCGCATAAAACTGGCGGCGGCAAAGGCGCTTAAAGCCGCCGGCACCGAGAATGAACGCGTGGCGGAAAATATCAGCAAGGACGTGGTGGAACTGCTCATCAACAAGGGATACACCGCCGATGCGCAGGAGATTCCGGACATCGAAATTATTCAGGACCTTGTGGAGTCGGCGTTTATTCGGCGCGGACTCAGCAAGGCGGCCAAACTCTATATTCTGTACCGCGCCCAGCGCGAGAAGGTGCGCAGCGGCAAGCAGCTGATGATGGACGTTCAGGGGCTGGTTTCCAGCTATATCGACCACGAAGACTGGCGCGTCAATGAAAATTCCAACGCCGGATACTCTTACGCAAGTTTGCTTAATCACGTCTCCGGCGCGGTGATCGCCAACTATACACTGGCCAATATTTACCCGAAGGAGATCGCCGACGCGCATGTCAACGGCGACTTCCATCTGCACGATCTTTCCTGCGGCATCGTCGGCTACTGCGCCGGCTGGAGTCTGCGTCAGCTGCTGACCGAGGGATTTCGCGGTCGCGGCGGCCGGGCGTCGGCGGCGCCGGCGCGCCATTTCAATACCGCGCTGGCTCAGATCGTCAACTTCCTCTCCACGCTCCAGACCGAATGGGCCGGAGCTCAGGCGTTCAACAGTTTCGACACCTTCCTGGCGCCGTTCGTCCGCAAGGACAAACTGACCTACAAGGAGATCAAACAGCAGCTCCAGCAGTTCGTCTTCGGCCTGAACATCGCCAGCCGCTGGGGGCAGACTCCGTTCACCAACCTGACGCTCGACTGGGTGGTTCCGGAAGATCAGCGCGAACAGGAGGTGATCATCGGCGGCGAACTCCAGCCCGGCACCTGCTACGGCGACTATCAGCCGGAAATGGACCTGATTAACCGCGCGTTCCTTGAGGTCATGAGCGAAGGCGACCGCGACGGCCGCATCTTCACTTTCCCGATCCCGACCTATAACGTGACCAAGGATTTCAACTGGGACAGCGAAAACGCCAAACTGTTGTTTTCGGTCACCGGCAAGTACGGTCTGCCCTATTTCCAGAACTTCATCAATTCCGACCTGCATCCCGGCGACGTCCGCAGTATGTGCTGCCGGCTTCAGATGGATATGCGCGAACTGCGGAAGAAGACCGGCGGACTGTTCGGCGCCGGCGAGCAGACCGGCTCCATCGGCGTGGTCACCATCAACATGCCGCGCATCGGCTATCTGGCCAAGGACGAGGCCGATTTCTTCGGCCGTCTGGAAAACCTGATGCGCCTTGCCACCGAGTCGCTTGAGATCAAACGCAAGGTGGTGCAGCGTTATCTCGACGGCGATCTGCTGCCTTATACCAAGACTTATCTGGGAACGCTCAAGAATCACTTCAGCACCATCGGTCTGGTCGGCATGAACGAGGCATGTTTGAACTTTATCGGCTGCTCCATCTGCGACAAGGAGGGGCGCGAGTTCGCCGTCCGGGTGCTTGAGTTTATGAAGAAGAAGATACAGGACTTCCAGGAGGCCACCGGTCACATCTACAACCTTGAGGCCACGCCGGCCGAGGGAACCAGTTTCCGGCTGGCCCGCATCGACCGCAAGGCTTATCCGGA
Source organism: Verrucomicrobiota bacterium (assembly GCA_023459755.1). Taxonomy (GTDB): domain Bacteria; phylum Verrucomicrobiota; class Lentisphaeria; order Victivallales; family Victivallaceae; genus CALXXL01. The sequence continues at coordinate 8,923 of JAEWSS010000087.1, forward strand.
CATCATCTGCGCCGGCGACGCCGACCCGTATTATACCAACTCCACCCAGCTGCCGGTCGGTTATACCGACGACCTGTTCGAGGCGCTTGATCTTCAGGCTCCGCTTCAGAGTCTCTATACCGGCGGCACCGTCTTCCACGCCTTCATCGGCGAGAAGATTGATTCTCCCGATCTGGTGGCGAAGCTGGTCAAACGGATCGCCACCAACTACCGGCTGCCGTATTTCACGTTGACGCCGTCGTTCAGCATCTGTCCGGTGCACGGCTACATCCCCGGCGCGCACGAGTCGTGTCCGCTGGAGAAGGAAAACTGAAACATACAATCCCCTAAACAGCAAAAATAAAAAAGAAAGAGGCAAAAAAATGGCAAAGTGTGGAGAAAAAACCGAAGTTTACAGCAGAGTTTGCGGATATTTTCGTCCGGTGTCCAACTGGAACAAAGGCAAACAGGAAGAGTTCCATGACCGGAAGACCTTTGTGGTCGGCAAGTCCTGCGCCTGCGGCAAATAAGCATTTGAGCAAAAATAGAAACAGCTAAAACGCCGGAATTGCGGATGGATATTGCGAAAGACAAGTCCCTGGCAATGCGAATATTGACAAGGTTTCGGCTTTTGCGGGAGCCGGCGCAAGACCAGGTCTTTAACGTTAAATATTTTTGCGACAATGCTTAATACCGGATTTCCGCGATAAAGCGACGCTCTCCCGTCCGGTTCGGGCGGGAGGCGTTTTTTTTTTGAATCGAAAGATGATTTTAATATGGATTTAAGAGGATTTTACAAATTTACGCTGGTGGATTATCCCGGCCGGATTGCCTGTATTGTGTTCACCGCCGGCTGCAATTTCCGCTGTCCGTACTGCCACAACGCGGCGCTGGTGCTTGATCCGCACAGTCAGCCGCGGGTGACGGAGGCGGAGGTGTTCAATTTTTTGTCCACCCGCACCGAACTGCTTGACGGCGTGGTGATCTCCGGCGGCGAGCCGACGCTGCAGAGCGATCTGATTGATTTTTGTCGAAAAATCCGCGAAATGGGGTTCAAGTTCAAACTGGACACCAACAGCTCGCGGCCCGATGTGGTGTTAGCCCTGCACCGCGAGGTGGGGATCGACGCGTTGGGCATCGATTTCAAGGCTCCGGCCGGCCGTTACAATGAACTGGTAAACTGCGAGCAGCCGGATCTGGCCGCCAACGTGTTCAAGGTGATCCGCTTTGCACTTGACAACGGTATCGACGCCGACGTGCGCACCACGGTGCATCGCCGACTGCTTTCGGTGGCCGACCTTGAGCAGATGTACGCCGAACTTTGCGCCGCCGGAACAACGCACTGGACGCTCCAGCAATTCAATCCGGTGGAGGTTATCGACGACGATCTTCCGGGGGAAGCCACTTACTCCGACGGTGAATTGATCGCAATCGCCAAAAAACTCGGCCCCGATGTCCGGGTTCGCAGTCTGACCGGGCGGATAATTGAGTAAAAAAGGTTTGTCAACTTCTTCGGAGCGGCCGTTGATTTTCGGTCGGCGCGGTGTTATAGTAATGCGGCATTCGGCTCGAATATCGGTAACTGCTGTTTCGGAGAGGTTTGATGAACAATGAACTGTTTCTGATCGTTTTTCTGGTGTTCATGGTGGTTATGACCATGGCGCCGCTGGCTTTGCGCAGGTTTAAGATTCCGACGGTGATCGCGCTGTTGATCGTCGGCATGCTGATCGGCCCGGACGGGCTGGACATGGTCGGTCTGCTGGCCGGTCTGTTCGACTTTCTGACTCCGGCGCCGCCCCAGGTGATCGCCGACCATGTCAACAATCTGATCAGTTCGCTCGGATCGCTCGGACTGGTTTTCCTGATGGCGCTGGCCGGAATGGAGGCTGACTTTAAAAGTCTGCGCTCGGTCAAACTTCCCACCGCAATGCTCAGTGTGATGACATTTCTTATTCCGGCGCTGGCCGGATATTTTGTGTACGACTTTTTCCGTCCGTCCGATCTGCCGGGTAAACTGCTTTACGCTTCGCTGTTCGCCTCGCATTCGGTCGGCATCGTCTTTCCGGTGATCCGCGAACTCGGACTGGGTAAAACCCGGTTCGGCGCGTCGGTGTTGATCTCTACCGTGGTGACCGATATTTCAAGTATTGTTCTGTTGGCGGTGGCGGTGCAGATGCGCCGGATCGCCGGTGCCGGAACCGGCTTGAAAACGCTGTCGGTGTTTGACGCTTATCCCGGAGTGTTCGGCGACTATTTTATCGCCGGATTTCTGGCGGTTGTGGTGGTTTATCTGATTGCGTCGCTGCTGGTTGTTCCGCTGCTGGCAAACTGGTTCACCCGGCTGATCGGCGATTCGGAGGACGGCTTGGTCACTACACTGCTGATGATTATTGCCGGGGTTGTGCTGGCCGGTGAAACGCTCGGAATAAATCTGGTGGTCGGCAGTTTCGCCGCCGGGCTGGCGCTGGCGCCGTTCATCCACCGCCGCGAACGGACGATGCTGTTTCATAAATTTGAAGGAATCGGCTATGGTTTTCTGATTCCGTTTCTGTTTGTCAGCATCGGTATGAAAACCGACTTCCGGGTGTTGTTTGCCGCCGACGGGCTTACCGGCAATCTGGCGATAATTCTGCTGACGGTCGGCGGACTGATCGGCAGCAAGGTGTTCTCCGGCTGGCTGGCGTTGCGGATCAGCGGGTTTGCCAACGACCAGGGAATATGCGCCGGATTGATGACGGTGCCGCAGCTGTCGGCCACGCTGGCCGCGGCCAGCATCGGCAAGGAACTCGGCATGCTGGACGCAAACTTTTTCAACGCGATTGTTATTCTGTCGATCGTTACCACTTTGCCGATACCGACGCTGGTGCGGCTGATTGTTGAGCGGCGGCGCATTCAGTTCGAGCCGCTTCCGGGGAGCAAGGTCAGGATTCCCGGACCGCAGAACGATGAACTTATTTGAGAAAGAAGGGCGGAGCGTTATGGATGAGAAAAATGTCGTTATTGATCCGGAGACGACCTTTGAAGCGGCGTTGAGCGAACTTGAACAGTTGCTGGCCGGAATGGAGTCCGGGCGGCGTCCGCTGGAGGAGCTGATTACCGCGTACGAGCGCGGTATGGCGTTGAGCAAATACTGCCGGGAAAAGCTCGCGGTGCTGGAAAAACGCATCGAGATCATTACCGCCGACGGCGGAACTGAACCGTTTGATCCGGCTTCCGCGCCGGAAAATTCTCCGCGTTGACCGGCTGGAAAATGGCGCTGAGCTGTCCGGTATCCGGCTGAAGCAATGAAAAATCAGGCCGGGATTCGCGGTCGGCGCGCTATTTTTCCATGCGTGTGAACCGCATGGTACGGGCAACGGCATATTGCTTTTCCGCCAGCAGCCGGCCCAACTCCGAAGACGAATTAAGCACGGTGTCGCCGGGTTTGTCGTTGTCGGTTTCAAACGACAGTTCGGGCGCGGTCGGATTTTTATTTTTATCCCGCCAGGTGATCAGATTGAAAATGACGCTGCCATCGTCCTGAAAGTCCAGTTTCGCGGCGTAAAAGTTGGCGCGCAGCATTGAACCGAGCGCCGGATTGTCAAATTCCGGCGTGGCAAAAAAGATCAAATACGGTTCGCCGCCGAATTCAAAAACCGCTCCGGTGCAGGGCAGGGGCTTCATTCCGTTGTCGCCGTCGCGGGTGAGGGCGGCGATACACAGAGCGCCGAGCGACTTATCTTCGACGGTGATTTCCGCCTCTACCTCATTCTCGCAGCGCCATTTGCCGAGCAGTCCTGGTTGGTATTTTTCCATGTCAGCCGCCATTTGCTCCTGTGACGTGTTCTCCGGCAGCGGCGGATTGAACATCGGGGTGACGCCGCATCCGGTCGCCAACAGCGACACGGTGACGGTTGACAGCAGAAACCAGACAACGTGCTTCATGGAAACTCCTCCAATTCCGGATTACCCTGAAAAAGTCACTGTTTACCTGAAAAACGCCGTGTCCCGCAGAATGAACTGCGGCACACGGCGTTTTGAGTCATTTTATTTCAGCAATGCGGCCAGTCGCGGCACGAGATAGTCGGCCATGCGGCGGAATCCGAGGTCGGTCGGGTGAACGCCGTCCACGGTGCACTCCCAAAAATCTTCGCCAAGCAGTTCTCCGCCGTCGATGAAAAACAATTTGTCGTCTCCGGCGGCGCGGCGGCGCTCCACCTCGGAGCGTTGAATCTCCACTCCTTCAAGCCGCGACTCGCGCGACGTGTTGTCCGTATATCCCCCGAGAATGTCGTGGGCAAACGGAATACGGCTGACCACCACAACCGGCAGACGCGGATATTTTGTGCGCAGAATGTCGATCAGCACCGGAAGGGTGGAGCGCATTCTTTCGCCGGTAAGCACGTTCGCCTCGTAGTCGAGAACGAACATCGCCGGATCGGGAACCTGACACATCAATTCGCCCATTTCCGGCTCGCCACGGCCGGAACCGGAGAACGCCAGATTGATGATCTCGGTGTTCAGCGCACGGCTGACGATATTGGTGAGTCCGGAGCCGGGGCGCGATGCGCAGCCGCCCTGTTCGATGCTGGTTCCGTACCAGACGATCCGCCCTTTGCGACTCCACGGCGAATGCGCCTCGATTCCGGCGCCGGTCTCAAGGCCGACGTCAAACGACTTCACGCCGTCATAAAGCGGAAAATTGATGCAGAAATCCCGCATTTTCCGCTCCGCGCCCGGGCAGTTGAACAAATCGACCTGATATTGTTTCTGAAGCACCGGATAACGGCTGACGCCGATGAATTTTCCGTCGATATAAAGGTCGCATCCGCAGTTTCCGGTCTGCGCCATATGATCCATCAATTCGCCGTAATAAGCGTCCGACTTGACCGCCACGCGGAGCGTGTCGCTCCGAAACCGCAGCATGACTCCCGATGTGTGCCACGCCAGATAAGCCACGCCCTCGTTCGGTTCCGCCGGAACCGGATTCAGCGGCAGGCGCCGGAACGGTTCGCCTTTATGGTGGAACGCCAGCCCGGAAAGTTGAAAAGCGTCGTCATCGGCGGAGCGCCAGATCAAGCCGTCGTCCGAAGCGGTTGACGTGGCCATGTTTTTGTCGGCTTTTGCAATATCGCTCATTTTTGATTACGCCTTTGCGATTGCCTGATCGAAGTCGGCGATTATGTCGTCAATATTCTCGATGCCGACCGAGACGCGGATCAGATCGGCCGGCACTCCGGCTTCGATCAGTTCCTGCTCCGAAAGCTGACGATGGGTCATGCTCGCCGGATGCAGCACACAGGTGCGCACATCGGCCACATGCACCACGATGGCGGCCAGTTTGAGGCTGTTCATCACAATTTCGCCGGCCTTGGCGCCGCCTTTGATGCCGAAAGAAAGGACGCCGGAGCCGCCGCGCAGATATTTTTTCGCCCGGCCGTACTCCGGAGAATCCGGCAGGAACGGATAATTGACCCAGCTGACTTTCGGGTGCGCCTTCAGGTGTTCGGCCAGTTTCAGCGCGTTTTCGCAGTGGCGCTGCATGCGGACGTGGAGAGTTTCGGTTCCGAGGTTGGTCAAAAAAGCGTTGAAAGGCGACATCGGGGTGCCGAGGTCGCGTATCCACTGGGCGAGCAGCTTCGCGGTGAACGGATGAGTGGCGAACTGTTTGGTGTAAATCAACCCGTGATAACTTTCGTCCGGTTCGGTAAATTCGGGGAAGTTGCCGTTGTTCCAGTCGAAATCGCCTTTTTCGATCACCACGCCGCCGACGCTGGTGGCATGGCCGTCGAGATATTTTGTGGAAGAATGGGTAACGATGTCGGCGCCGAAGTCGAACGGGTTGCAGAGATACGGCGTCGGGAAAGTATTGTCAACGATGAATGGAATTTTATGGCGTTTGGCGAAAGCTGAAAATTTGTCGAAGTCCAGCACGTCGAGCGCCGGATTGGCGATGGTTTCCCCGAATACCGCGCGGGTGTTGGGGCGAACGGCTTTTTCGAGTTCCTCTTCCGTGGCGTCCGGCCGGACGAAGGTGAAATCGACATTCATCTTTTTCAGGGTGTGCTTGAACAGGTTGAACGTTCCGCCGTAGATTGCGCTGACGGCAATGACATGGTAGCCCGACGGCGCCACGTTGAGAATTGCGATCGCGTTGGCGGTCTGCCCCGAACTGGTGGCGATGGCTCCGACTCCGCCCTCCAGCGCCGCCATTTTTGCTTCGAACGCCGACACGGTCGGATTGGTCAACCGTGTATAGATATGACCCGGCGCCTTGAGGTCGAACCAGTCGGCCACGCTTTGGGCGTCGTTATATTTATAGGTTGTGCTTTGGCAGATCGGCAGTACGCGCGGCTCGCCGTTTTTCTCGGTGGTGTAGCCGCACTGGATGGTTTTGGTTTCAAATTTCCAATTGTTCATAATAGTGTATTCTCCGTTGGTTTTCACTTATAATATAGCACGCGGTGAGTTTATTTTACAATATATTTTGCGAAGAGATTGAAAAAACCACAGTGAGGGTGTAGATTAATAAGAGAAAAGTATTATACTCTGACAGGGTGATTGTTATAAATGACAGCAGACAACAGCGCTGAATCCGAAGTTGTGGTGTTGAATGAACTCGGCCTCCACGCCCGTCCGGCCACCTTGCTGGCCAAAAAGGCGATGGAGTACAAGTGCGAACTTTATCTGATAAAGGACGGCGAGTCGTTCAATATCCGCAGCGTTATGAATATCTTGATGATGGCGGCCGGAAAGGGCGCCAGAATCGCCATTCGCGGCATCGGCGACGATGCCGACAGAGCTGTTGCCGAAATCAAGGATATGGTCAACTCCAAATTCGGCGAGGATTGATGTGACATCGGCAAAAGAGCCGGAAAACAGTGGTGAGCTGAAATTCAGGGGGCAGGCCGCGGCCCCGGGCATCGCTATTGCCACAATATATAAGATTGCCGCCGACTCCGCTCCGGATGCGCCGACTCCGCGTGAAATCGCACCGGAGGCGGTTGAGGCGGAACAGAACCGTTTCTCCGCCGCTCTGGATCAAACCCGAACGGAACTGCTGGCGCTGCGCGAGCGCCTTTCCAAGGAAGTCAACAGCAAAGACGCTGAAATATTTGACGCCCACTTGATGATCGTGGATGACCGGATGCTTTATGACGAAGTCATGCAAATGATCTCCGCCCGCCTCGAAAGCGCTGAATACAGTTTTTATACAGTGATTGAACGCTACGCTTCCGCCATCGCCGTCATGCCCGACGCTTATATTCAGGAGCGCGCCGCCGATATTCGCGACGTGGCGTCCAGAGTGCTGCGCAATCTTCGGAAAAGCCACGAGGCGGAATGGAACTTCCGGGACGGCGAAAAATATATCGTGGTGGCCGGCGACCTTACGCCGTCCGACACCGCCGGACTTGATCGCACCCAGGTGCTGGGATTCGCCACCGAGTCCGGCAGTAAAACGTCGCATTCGGCGGTATTGGCGCGCTCGATGCAGCTGCCGGCGCTGGTCGGTCTGCGTGGGTTTTCCGAATTAAAGTCGGGTATGTTGGCGATCATCGACGGGTACACCGGAGTTCTGATTGCCAATCCGTCGGCCGAGACGCGCGATTTTTACGAAAAACGCCTTGAGGACATGAACAAATTTCTGGCTTCGCTGGCGCAGGAGTCGAAACTGCGTCCGGAAACACAGGACGGGTTCATGGTGCAGCTTTCCAGCAATATTGAGTCGGTTGACGATCTGGAAATGGTCAAACGTTCCGGGTCGTGCGGGGTCGGATTGTTCCGCACCGAATATATGTTTATCAACCGCAGCGCTCCGCCCGGAGAGGATGAGCAGCTGGCGATTTACCGCAAACTGCTGGAAGGGCTTGGCGATGAGCCGCTGATCGTTAGAACTTTCGACATCGGCGGCGATAAGCTGGATGGCAAACTTCAGCGTTATGCGGAAAGCAATCCGTTTCTGGGGCTGCGCGGCATCCGTCTGGCGCTGCGCGAGCGGCGCGACGCGCTGCGAACCCAGCTCCGGGCACTGCTGCGCGCCGGAGTTTACGGCAATCTGCGGGTGATGCTGCCGATGATCAGCTGCGTGGAGGAAATCCGCGAGGTTCAGGAGATTATCGCCGAACTTCAGGCCGACCTCGGACGGGAACACAAGGAATTTGTTCAGCATCTTGAACTTGGCGCAATGGTGGAGACGCCGGCCGCGGCGCTGATGGTGGAACATCTGGCCAAGCTGGTCGATTTTTTCAGCATCGGCACCAACGACCTGGTGCAGTACACCATGGCGATCGATCGCGGCAATGACCGGGTGGCTTATCTGTATCAGCCCGGGCATCCGGTGATCCTTGATTTGGTGTGGCGCTGCGCTCAGGTGGCGCGGCGGCATAATATTTACGTCAGTGTCTGCGGTCAGGCGGCCGGCGATCCGCGGTTGGCGCTGTTGTTTGCGGGGCTGGGAGTACATGAACTGTCGATGGTGCCGGCCAATTTAAATCAGGTGCGCCGGGTGATTCGGCAGATGACCATGTTTGAAGCCGAGCAGGCCGGTCAGGCGGCACTGCAGTGTTCGACCAGCAAGGAAGTGATGCAGATTGCCAACCGCGTGCTGAACAAGGTGGCGCCGGAAGTGTTGGCATTGACCCTGTCGGATGATAATTAGCCCGGCCGCGGCGTTAATGGCGGCGGATTGAAAAAACAGAAACAGGGCTGGCATGCGGTTGTTAAGGCCGCATGCCTTCTTTTTGTCCGGACCATAAAAAAACGCGCCGCAGAAAACGTAATGTTTTGTGCGGCGCGGAGAATGACGATGTGGCGTCAGAGCAGTGTCTTGATGATGTTTGCCATATCGGTATTGTCGGTCATGCCCTCAAATTCGTCGGACTCTTCGCCGTAGGCGGAGGTTACGATCGGAGTGGCGGTATGGCTGTAGGTGGTCCATGCCATGCCGGCGCGGTTGGCGGTCAGGTGGAGCAGTTCGACGACGAATGGATCGTAGCCGTTGTAAAGCTCGTCTTTGACCTCGGCGGCGGAATATACGCCTTCGCCGCGCGAACGTTTGAACCCTTCCTCGAGTTTTTTGATCTCATTGGCGTTGAGCAGCAGCGGATCGTTGGCATCGCCTTCAAATTTGTAGCTGAAGTATTCGGTGACCAGCGGCTTGATGTCGTTGAAGGTGGCGGCTTTGTCTTGTTTGAGTTTGCCGTAGGCGCTGCCGAAGGCGACATAGGAGCCTTTCTGGACGGCCACCCGGTCAATGTTGGACTCATAATGCGTGCCGGAAAAACCGAGTGCGAGGCCGCCGGTTTCGTGGTCGGCGGTGACGACGATCAAGGTGTCGTCCGGATTGCGGAGCGCGAAGTCGTAAGCGACTTTGATCGCGTTGTCCATGCCGATGGTTTCACCGATATTTCCGCCGATGTCGTTGGCGTGTCCGCACCAGTCGATTTTTCCGCCTTCGATCATGATGAAGAAGCCGTTGTCGTTGTCGAGCAGATCAATGGCTTTTGCGGTGACGTCAGCCAGTGTCAGATCGTCCTGCGCCATGTCAAGATTGTAAGGCATGGCGTCGCCGTCAAGTTTGGGGGAGACGGCGATGGCCGGAATTTTGTCGAGAGCGTTAAACTGCTCCCGGGTGGTGGTTACGGTGTATCCGTTGGCGCGGGCGAGGTCAAGAAAATTGCCGTGGGCGTTTTTGGAGTTCTTCCCGTTCATATCGCTGAAGGAGCCGCCGCCGAAGAAATCGAATTTTGAGTCGAGCAGGTCGAGCGAGATGTCATACAGATTGTTGCGGCTGGGGTTGTGGGCGTAGAACGCCGCCGGAGTGGCGTTGTTGAGCGAAACGCTGGAGATGATGCCGACCTTGCGCCCCTTGAGTTTTGCCAGTTCGGCGACCGATTCCAGACGGTTGCCGTCGGCGTCGAGTCCGATGACGCCGGTGTTGGTTTTGGTTCCGCAGGCGATTGCGGTTCCACTGGCGGCCGAGTCGGTAATGAAATGGTCGGCGCACCAGGTGGTGG
>JAEWSS010000088.1 GCA_023459755.1 Verrucomicrobiota bacterium
AGTGAATGGTTCCAAGGTAATCAAGCTCCTGTTGTCGGAAGAGTTGGTCTGAAAACCGAAAAGAATTGGATTAATTTAGAACCAGGTGGATGGATGACAAGTCCATGTCGAGAGATATGCTCAAAATTTTCATAGAACCGGTGATGCGCATGACCCTTGATGTGAATTTGTATGAAGATGGGGCATCTGCTTTTTGGTATTCGGTTGATACCGGTTCGGATGTTTATGAATGGACGAAAGATACTGGCCAAAATTGGATCACAGATCCAGCGAGTAATCTTTTTAATAATTTTTTGAGTACGGCAACTTCTATTTTTACTTCTGCTTATAATTTTCTTACTCCAAACGGGAGACCTGAATGAAAAAATATATCAGTCCTTTTTTTCTATTTTTGTTTTTGTTTGCAGGTGCTCCGTGGATCGTCTTGCTTTGTTGATCAGGCAGTATGATTCAGGAGCTTTGGTTACAGAAAACGACGCAAAATTAGAAAAAAAATTTGCGTCTGCAAAAGAACAATTCTCATCGGATAAAAACAAGAAATTACTTATTCTATACATGGAGGGGTTGATATATGAAAAACGTAAAAATTATATTGCGGCATTGAACAGTTTTCAAAAAGTCACATTACAAAACAAATCTTTTTTGGACGCATGGCTGCATATTGCTCAAATCAATTTGGTATTAGGTAATAAGCGAGATGCGTATGGGGCATATTTGAATTGTATTGATCTTATAAATAACGAAATCTCATATATTGATGAAAATAAATGGCCTAAAGAACATATACTTTTAGACGATCATGTAAAATATGCAATTTGCTATACCATGATAGACAACTCGTATTTACCATTAAAGCAGTTCAAAGATGATAGCAATAAAATTGATTACAATGATGTACGGGAAAATTTATTAACTCTTAAGCAAAATATTATAAAATTGTGCCAGTCTCTGGAAGCGGAGCAATATGAAAAATAAGTGCGTAAAACTTAAATTATTCCAATTTTAGGCTTAATACAACAAACTTGATCGCTTGGTCAAGGTGACCTGCGCCTACGATCCGGCCGGCAACATTCTGCAGAAAACGGTCAACGGTAAAACCGTGGCGGGGTTCGACTATTATGTGGACGGCCAGATCGCGTTGGCCAAGTACGGCGTCCGCGAGGAGCATTTTCGCCAGGACGGCTTGGCGCGACCAAGTCCGCAAGTCAATTCACGTTACCGGCGGTGTGGCCGGCACGGGCGGCCAGACTGCGCCGATAGTAGTCACGCCACAATTCAATCTCAAATTCCCGGCAGACGTCAAGCGCGGTGCGTTCCGGATGTTTTGACGAAAGCATCACCACACCGGTTTTTCCGCCGTCGAATATGTCGATTTCCTCCCCGTATTTTTTTCGTGCCGCCTGAAGTTTGTTCCAGTTGAAGTCGAGGTGCGCCACCTCGAAATCAAGATTTATTTCAGTGACCAGATAGGGCGAATAATTGCTTGAACGCGCCACGTCGCATCCGACCGGATTAACCATCCCGGCCTCCACCCCGCAAACCGAGGCGGCCAGATAGGTGTTCAGGTCATACGCCCAGAAGTTCTGCATCAGTCCGCCGTGATACATTGAGGAAAACAGCAGCAAATCGGGGTGGAGCGCCCGGTATTTTTCCCGCAGTTCCTGAAAATTAAGGTCGAAACAGATGACAAACCCGACCTTGCCAAAATCGGTTTCGCACACCACCGGCGCCTCGCCGCAGAGAATTTTGCCGTCCGATATTTCTGTGGTGACACAGTGATTTTTATTGTATTTTGCCAGTGTCGAACCGTCGCGTCCGATAAGTTCGGTGGTGTTCCGCCAGGTTCCGTCCGGCTCCGACCGGGCGGCGGAATAGCCAATGTAACAGCGGTTGGCGGCGGCAACATCGGCAAGCATATCGCGTATGCGGTCGCCGCGGTCGCGGTAATAATCGAGCCGTTCAGTCATGGTGTGGGTGGAGAACCGGTCGCAGGCCTCCGGGAACAGGATCAGATCTGGGCGGTTGGGCAGAACAAAGTCCAGTTGAAATTTCAGGTGGTCGATCATGGCGTTGACCGCCGTTTCGCCGTGAAGCACCGGGTATGACAGCTGGGGAAAGCCGAGTGTGGCGATTTTTGCAAAGCCGCGTTGTTTCATTTTTCCGTTATCCTGTTTTGAAAGACGAGTTTGCCGTCGGAATATTTTTCAATAGTACCGCCGGGCGCAGATGGACTGAAGACGACGCGAAACACTGCGCCGTCCGGCATGGTCACGGTTACAGAGTTGTCGGGCTCAAGTGAAACGGCGGCCGGAGTCTCATCGGCGGCAAGTGCCTGAACCGCGTGTATGAACAGCGGATCGTCGTCGGGTGCGGCGGTCATTTCATAGCGCCAGCGACCGTAGAAATTCGGGTTGTCGAAGGCTTTTGCGCCGCTGTCGAGCGGAAAGTTGCGGCCGTTGGTGAAGAATTCCCGGTCGTCGCCGCCGATTATTTCGAGTTTCGGACTGCGCGGCAGCAGGGTTTGCCAGAACAATTTTCCGCCGGTTCCGTTGTCGGCGGCATAGCCGTCGCCGATCTTGTACGGTTCGTTCTGAGTGTGCAGCAGCCAGCGGCGGCGGTATTCCGGGCGGGTGGCGCGGACGCGGTCGCAGATTACGAACACCGAGGGGGGAATGAAGACAAATTCGCGTTGCGCGAGTTCGCATTTCTGCGCCGCATAACAACGGGTGGCGTCGCCGGAAACCCAGGTGTAGTCGGCGCAGGTATTGAATATCCGGCAGACGCCGTCGGTACGGCTGTTCTGACCGCCGTCGCAGTAATAGGTGCGGCCGTCGGCCACCAGCGGACGTTCTTCGGCGGTCCAGTGTTCCCAGTGGGGCGGCATCGGTTCGTCCGGCATGTCGATCAAAACTGCGTTGTGGGCGACGGTCTGCGGATAATAAGTGACGTGATGGAGCGCCATCATGCGGTTGCCGGTGTCAAGCGCCAGAAACCCGTTGCGGTAGATCACAAAACTGTTTTCGTCGTAATGCTGGTGGTTGATGCTTTTACTGCCGGAGCGGAACAATGCGAAGGTGGACTGCGGCGTGTAACCGCTGCGCATAAAGGCGAGTCCGAAGGTGGGGAAATAGGCGGCGGTATCGTCTTTGGTCAGATGTTCGAGGTCGGTGTCCGGCTTGACCGTCGGATCGAAGTCGGTCATCAGCAGCGGCATGAACGGATGCCAGTCGTTGAATTTCGCCAGTCGGGGGGGGAGGGCGGCGATCAGGGCTCGGGCGCGGTCGGCGGCGGCTGGATTCAGGGTCGAATAAAGATTGACTATTTGTGCGAAGTGACCGTAAAGCATGGTTTGATCGAATCGGTTGTCGTTGTGGCGGACATCTCCGGCGCCGTAGTGGAAAAAACCGCCATTGCCGTCCGGAATGGTTGACCACAGAAACCAGTTGACGAAGTTGGCCAGGTGGGGGTGTGCGGTGCGCAGGTCGAGGTCGAGTGCGGCGCGGTTTTCCATGAAAAACAGAAATGACGCCAGCGGATAGGCGCCAAAACTATAGGTGGGAGTGCCGGCCACCAGCAAGCCGGTGTCGCCGGCGATGCGGTCCCGGAACTCCATCGCCTCGACGGCGGCGGCGTAGCCGACGTCAAGGAAGCTGCGGACCGTGCCCTGATCGGCGGCGGTGCCGGTCAGGACGATTCCGGCCGGGAACAGCATGCCGATCGTGCCGTAAAACCCGGTGGTCGGGTCTCCGGCGGACTTGAACACCTTCAAGCGGCCGTCCGGCTGCATTTCCAGAACGTATTCGGCAAGGTGACGTGCCAGCGAGTCGCGCAGCGCGTCCGGCAGGTCGTCGTACATCCAGTCGAAGGCGCACATCAGATTCATCATCAATTCGGTGTGATAATCGACCGGCGCGTCGACGCGGAGGCAGAACTCCAGCACTTTGTCGGCCTGCCGCAGCATTTCGACGGCGCGGTCGCCGAACATCTTATCTCCGGTGATCAGATAGACCAATGCGGCGGACGACGCCTCCTTGATCCCCATGTTTTCGATGATGTTCGAGGCCGTGTTGACGCCGGACGCCAGTTTGATTTTGCCGTTTTCCCTGAAACTGTAGAGTCCCGGCTTCAGCTTGAGTTCTCCGGTGTCCACCGGATTCAGCGCACGGACTTTTAGTTTTTCCAGATCGGCCGCGCCAACGGTGGCGGCGCGGCGGCGGACGGCTTCAAGCATGTCGCGGTTCAACAGCAGACGCGGCCGGTCGCGTCGCAAATGGACGTCCCAGTCCGGCATCGAACTTTTTACTGCGCCGTCAGAACCCGGCGGCGGTTCTTCGCCCGCCGTCAGCGCGGCGGCGGATGAGGTCAATAACATAAGCAGTGCGAGAACGATATTTTTCATGGGGTCAAGCCTGTTTTTGTTGTGATAATATTCCATTAAAATAGGCGGTATTCACCGTTTTTCAAGCCGGGTTCGCCGCGAGTTCGGATTTTTCCCGGGTGCGCGGCTCCACGAGCAGGATTATCGCGTTGCCGATTCCGACGCAGGCCATGCCCTGAAACAGATAATTGTAGGGGTTGCCGAATTTGAATTGTCCGGCGGTCAGGGTGTCCGCCGCGGTGATCATCAGCAGAAACAGAATGTAAAACACCGCGTAGTTGCCGTAGCGGTGCAGAATGTAGAACGCCGCGAAGCCGATCGCAAACAGCAGATAATTGAATTGATAGTTCATCCATGCCGAACTCTCCATCCAGAATATTGCAAAAACAAATCCGGCCGGAGCGAGGAGTCCGCGCAAAAAGGCGACGTGGTGAAGCCGCTCTCCGGTTTCACCGCCGGAGCAGGCGATGCCCACACTGAGCGTGATCCAGAACGACTCCTGCCACCCGGTAAGTTCAACAAAATAATAAGCGATGGTGAACATCAGCGTGCGGCGGAATATCGCCGCGTTGTCGAACGGCGGCGCCTGCGGCATGATCGGCCGGTCGCGCGGAATCGGGAAAAATTTTTCCAGCAGAGAATAAAGCCAGGCGATGATGAGTCCGGCCAGGATCAGCGAGATCACGGCGTTGGCGTTTTCTGCGAAGCCGATTTGTCCCACATCCTGAAGTCCGGCGGCCATCACGCTGGCGGCTCCGGCGGAGTTGGTGATGAAGCGGTGAACCAGAAACGCCGCCAGCGCAACAAACGCCAGACTCAGACCGTCGTGATATGAAAGCCACCCCCGCCCGAACTGGATTGCCGCTACCGCGAAAATGTAGAGAAAGAAATTGCGACGGCGCAGTTCGGGCGAGGGGGACGACAACACTCCGCAGGTCAGCAACAGCGGCGCCATGGCACTGGTAAGCCCCGAACTCGGCAGCCGGAAGACCACCCAGTTTATGGTTGACACCGTCACCGCGAGCAGGATCGCCAGTGTGCGGAACAGGGCGATCCGCGCCGTCGGATTGCGGAATTCACCGACCGGCGCGCCGGATTCTACCATTGAAACACCCGCCATAATATCTGTTCAAGCAGGCGGCTCGACCCTTCAAGTTCAACAAAAGCGCTGCCGCCGATGTGAAGCGGATAGGCCGGGTCGGGGTCGGTCAGCCGTATTTGCACCGGAAAGCGCTGCGGAAGCAGGAACCACTGATTTTCTTTTTCGACCACCGGAACTCCGGTTCCCGGCGCGGTCATGCGGCGTTCCGCTCCCCAGTTGATGTCTTCGACCACGCCGTGAAAGGTTTTGCCGGGATACTGCCAGAACCAGACGGTGGCCTTCTGCCCGGCGTGGACGCCGGAAAGGTCGGTCTCCTCGAAGTTCGCCTGAACGAAAAAGCCGTCGGCGGCGGCGAAGGCGCACAACACGTCGCCGGTGTGATAATAGCCGCCGGGAGAGATGAACATGTTCATCACATAGCCGTCGGCCAGCGCGGGGATTTCGGTTTCCTCAAGATAGATGTCGGCCAGCTCCTTCTCGGCCTTGAGCTGCCGGATCTGCGCCGCCGCCATATCGCACTGGGCGCGGATCACCGCCTCCTCGTTTTTGCTGGCGGAAAGTTCGGCTTCGCTCTTGATCATCGACTGCTGGCGCTCTTCGGCATAGGCCTGTGAAATTGCTTCGGAGGCGTACATTTCGTCGGCGCGACTGGATAAATAAGCGTCGTTTGCCAATACCGCGGTCTTGGCTTTAATCTGATCGGCGACCACTTTCAGCTGCGCCTCGTAGCTGACCAATTCAGCCTCTTTTGCCGCGATGGCGTGAGTCAGCTGGTCAACTTTGAGTTGGTACGGCGGGCGAAACACGGAGAAAAGCGGCTGGCCTTTTTTTACAAACTGATTGTTTACCACATGCACTTCGGTGATGTAACCCTCCACCAGCACCGATACCGGACGGGTGTTGGCCACCACAAAAGCGTTCTGCGTGAACGGTTTGAGAT
>JAEWSS010000089.1 GCA_023459755.1 Verrucomicrobiota bacterium
GAGATTGCCAGGTTGTATTCGCGCCCCAGGCCGGCCAGCTTGCGGATTCCGGGTACGATGCCGGAGGTGGAAACCGTCACCCGGCGCGGCGACATGCCGATGTATTCGCTTCCGCTGATAAAGTCCAGCGCCTTGAAAAGTCCGGCCGGATTGAGCAGACCTTCGCCGATCCCCATAAACACGATGTTGTCCGGCCAGTCGCCGTGGATGGCCGCGCCGATGAACAGCTCGGACAATATTTCGGCGGCGGTCAGATTGCGTTCCAGACCGAGCGCTCCGGACGCGCAGAAGCGGCACCCGACCGGACAGCCGACCTGAGTTGAAAGACAAAACGTCATCCGCGACAGCGACGGTATCAGCACCATTTCGATTCCGGCGCCGTCGCCAAGTTCGAGCAGAAGTTTGGTTGTGCCGTCTTCGGAAACCGTGCGTTCTACCTCGCGCGCCGGAAACCGGCCGGCAAATTTTTCCCGCAGGGCGGCCGGCAGATTGCTCATCATTCCGGGATCGGCCACCCGGCGCTTATAGATATGTTCAAGTATCTGGGCGACCCGGAACCGTTTTTCGCCCATGGCGGCGATACGCTCCTCCAGTTCGGCCGCGGTCACGGCCAGCAACGACTCACTGCTCATCGGTTTTCTCCCGCGGCGCCACCAGTTTGCCGCAATAAAGCTGCAGCGGCTTTTCGTCGTCGCTGGCGTCCATTAGTTTTTTATCGGATATTTTGACCCAGCCGCGCTCCGGCAGCTGCGGGAATCCGGTGGCGAGCAGATAAACTTCGTCTTCGCCGGCCGGTATCTCGGACAGGTCGCCGATGCTTTTCACCGGAATCCCAAGATAAAAACATTCGCCGTACAGCCCGGCGATGTTCAACTTGTAAATCAATGCCGGATTACGGGAGCCAAGATCGCGCCGCAGTTCCGCCGCAAAGTCGCGCCGGAATGATTTCTGCGCCGAAAACGGCCGCGCCACCGACCAGTAAAACAACATCGGCGTCAACATCATCAGCGCCCCCGCCACCCACATCGGAACCGAGTTGCGGCGGCAGAGCAAATAAAATCCGATCAGAAACATCAAAGTCCCGGACGCAATACCGTAGACCATCGCCTCGCGTTCCAGCCGGAAGTCGAGTTTGCCCCACGGCACCGTCACATATTCGGAAACGCCGGAGAACATCGTCTCGTCCATCAGGAAAAAGCCGACCGTCAGCATTCCGCAAAGCATCGCCAGATAGGGGACCGGACGAAACAGTTTACGGTAAACATGACCGTGACGGCGCATCAGAAGCGAATAGTTGACCGCGATCAAAATCGACAGCGCCGGAGCCAACAGCGCAATGTCGCGCACGTCGGTGAACGGGCTGAACCACAACATGAAAAACCCGGCGATCACCAGCGTCCGCAAAAACCTGCTGAAAATCGGCGCCGGGTCCAACGGCCGGTAGGCCGCGCAGAACACCGGCCACGCCAGCAGACTCCACGGCAGCAGCCGCCAGACCGCGTCGACCGGAAACGTCAGCAAATGCGAATAGTAGCGCGAGAGCGTGCTGAAGTCAAAAAATCCGGTTCGCCCGTCTTCTCCGGCCGCCAGATAGGGATGCAGCCAGCAGGCGACCGTCAGAAATATCAGCGCCGCGCCAACCGCCGCGCCGGGACGGTTCAGTTTCGATTTGACCGAGAGCGGCCGGCGCATAAAAATGAACGGAAAAGCAAAATATCCGAGCGCCGGAAAGCCGCCGCTCAAAAACGCCAGCGCGGCAAAGGCTCCGGCCGCCGCCCACGCCCAATTCCAGTGGTTGTATCCCTGCCCCAGCGTAAACCAGATGAACTGGCCGCCGCAGACAAAAAAGATCATTGCCATTTCCGGATAACCGTCCAGACACTTCTCCATCACAATATTGGACGTCAGCCACACCGCCGCGGCCGCCCCGCCGCAGCCCGACCCGCCGACGCTGCGCCCCAACGCGAAAACCCACACCGCCACACCGAGCACCGGCAGCAGCGACAGCAGCCGCAGCGCCGACTCCATCGGCATTCCGGCCTCATTCAGCCAGCCGGCCAGCAGCGGAAACAGCGGGAATCCGGTGCCGATCAGCTCGCCGTGCGCCGTCACTCCGGAAAAGAAGCCGCGCAGCTCAACCGCCTCGGCGGCAAACTGCCCCTCCTGCCAATACAACTCCTTGTCTCCCACGTGCCACGGCTGATAAAGCAGCAGCGCCAGCACCGCGAGAAACAGCACCACTTTGGCGGTGCTCAGGGCACGTTCTCCATATTTAGCCATCGCCGACCCGTCTCCGTTATTTGATATTTCTTTGATAATATAGCACATTTTTAATTTTTTGGAAATTTGAAAACCGGCTTGCCGTGCTATATTATAGTTATAATCTTATATCGTCATAAAATAACAACAAGGACTGAGAAATGAACATCATCCCCTCCCATCTGGAGTGCGTGCGCTGCGGCAAACAATACGACCTCTCGCAGGTCAGATACAACTGCGAATGCGGCGGCATCCTCGATCTGGTGCGCGACTTCACAAAAGTGGACGGTCAGGAACTCAAAAAACTTTTCGATTCGCGCTGGGGTCTCAAGCGCGGGATTCACTCCTCCGGCGTCTGGCGCTACAAGGAACTGATTTTCGACGTTCCGGACGAATACATCGTCACCCGTCAGGAGGGCAACACCCGGCTGTACGACGCCGGCAAGGCCGGAGAATACGCCGGACTGAAAAACTTCAAGCTCAAGCATGAAGGTGAAAATCCGACCGGCAGCTTCAAGGATCGCGGTATGACCTGCGGCGTCTCCGCCGCAAAATTCTACAAGGCGACCCGCGTGGCCTGCGCCAGCACCGGCAACACCTCGGCCAGCATGGCCAGTTACGCCGACGTGGCGAACATGAAGTCGGTCATTTTCATTCCCGAAGGCAAAATCGCCTACGGCAAACTCGCCCAGGCGCTGGCGTTCGGCGGCCGCACCCTCCAGATCAAGGGAAATTTCGACGACGCGATGGAGCTGGTGCAGAAGGTCTGCCACGAACTCAACATCTATTTGCTCAACTCGATCAACCCATTCCGCATCGAAGGGCAGAAGGCGATCGGCTTCGAGATACTCCAGCAGCTTGACTGGCAGGTTCCGGACTGGTTCGTCATTCCCGGCGGCAATCTCGGCAACAACTCCGCCCTGACCAAGGGAATGGAGGAACTTTACCAGCTCGGCATCATCAACAAGATCCCGCGGGTCGCCGTAATTCAGGCGGCCGGGTCGGCTCCGCTGGCAAAAATGTGGAAAAACCACACTCCGTTCCACCGCGTAATCAACCCGGACACCATCGCCACCGCAATTAAGATCGGCAACCCGGTCTCGTGGGAAAAGTCGCTGCGCGGCCTCCACTGGTGCAACGGCGTGGTCGAGGACGTGACCGAACAGGAAATCATGGACGCGAAGGCGTGGGTGGACGCGGCCGGCATCGGCGCCGAACCCGCCTCCTGCTGCTCGGTGGCCGGAGCCAAAAAACTGGTGGATATGGGCGTAATCGACCCGGAGGCCTCGGTGGTCGGCATTCTCACCGGCAACGTGCTCAAGGACCCGGACGCGGTCATCGGATACCATAAGGACGAACTGCGCGACCGCGGCATCGTCGGAACCTACGCCAATGCGCCGACGGTGATCGAGCCGACGCTCGAAGCGGTGGAGGCGGCGATAAAATGAGTCGGTTCCGCCCGTGCATCGACCTGCATAACGGCAAGGTCAAGCAGATCGTGGGCGGCACGCTGGAGGCCGACGGAACCGCGGCGGAGCCGGTGACCAACTTTGTGTCGTCGCGCGGCGCCGCGTATTACGCCGGTCTCTACAAGGCCGACAAGCTCACCGGCGGACATGTGATAATGCTCGGCCCCGGCAACGAGTCCGCCGCGCTGGAGGCGCTGCGCGCCTATCCGGGCGGACTTCAGGTCGGCGGTGGAATCAATCCGGAAAACGCCCGGCGCTATCTGGACGCCGGAGCGGACAAGGTGATCGTCACCAGCTGTGTTTTCCGGGAGGGAAAAATCGACCGCGACGCGCTGAAAAAAATGGTCGCCGCCGCCGGCCGGGACAAGCTGGTGCTCGACCTCAGCTGCCGGCGGCGCAACGGCAAATACCTGATCGTCACCGACCGCTGGCAGCGCTTCACGGAAGAGGAAATCGGCGCAAAACTGTTGAACGATCTCGCGGAAAACTGCGCGGAATTTCTGGTTCACGCGGTGGATGTTGAGGGAAAACAGGCGGGGCCGGACCCCGAACTTGTCGCACTGCTGTCGGCCGGGTCGCCGATTCCGACGACCTACGCCGGAGGCATCCGCGACCTTGACGACATCGCGGTGATCGCAAAAGCGTCGAACGGCCGGCTCGACTACACGGTCGGCTCGGCGCTCGACATCTTCGGCGGCAGACTGTCCTATCGGATGCTGACCGGAAAATAAAGGAACAACGCAATGGACGAACTCGGACTGCTGGCGCAAATCATGCCGATGCTGCCGGAACGCCCCGACGTGATCGTGCCTCCGGGCGACGACGCGGCGGCGGTGGAGATCGGCGGCAAAATCCTGCTTGCGGCCAGCGACCAGGTGGCGTCCGACGTACATTTTTATCTCGACAGTACGCCGGCGGAGGCGGTCGGCGCAAAACTGCTGAAACGCAATCTTTCGGACATCGCCGCCATGGGCGGAACTCCGACTTGGTGTCTGATAAATCTGGCCTGCAAAGGGGTGGACGGACAATGGATCGTCGATTTCCACCGCGGCGTCTGCGAAGCGGCGAAACGCTGGAAGGTGGCGGTCATCGGCGGCGACCTGTGCGAAACCGCCGCACCGGGGGTCGCCGCGTCGCTGGCGATTCTCGGAACGGTTGACCGGGAAAAGCTCTGTCTGCGCAAAAATGTCCGGCCGGGCGACGCGATCTACGCCACCGGGCGTTTCGGCAACTCGCTGTCCAGCGGAAGTCACCTCGACTTCACACCACGGCTGGCCGAGGCGGAATGGCTGGCCGGTCGCTTCACCAACGCAATGATGGACGTTTCCGACGGACCGGCGCTTGACCTCGAACGCATGGCGGTCGCCTCGAATCTGACCATTGCGATCGACCCGGAAAAACTGCCGCCGCGCAACGGCGCCACGGTCGAACACCGCCTCGGCGACGGCGAAGATTATGAGCTTCTGTTCGCCGTCCGGCCGGAACTGACGCGGCAACTCGAATCCGAGTGGCCGTTCGATACGCTTTTAACCGCCATCGGATACGCCAAAAACGGCGATCCGGGGGCGACAGACCTTAACGGCAGGAACATAAAAAACTATGGATACCAACATTTTAAAAGCATTTGAAAGTAAATCCGACACCGCAACCGAACAGTTCGCCGAGCATCTGGCAAAGGTTCTTCCGCGCGGCACGGTGATCGCGCTCCACGGCAACCTCGGTGCCGGAAAAACGGTTTTTGCCCGCGGCTTCGCCCGCGGCCTCGGACTGGACGAACAGGTTTCCAGCCCCACCTACACCATCATTCAGGAATACAAACTGCCGGACAAGGGCTATTTGTACCACATGGACCTTTACCGGATCGCCGACTCGGCATCCGCCCTCGGCTTCGGCATCGACGAATTTCTGAACGACAAAGACTCCTACGCCCTGATCGAATGGCCGGAACGCATTGAAGATATTCTTCCCCCGGAAACGCTGAATCTATCCATCACCCGAACCGGAGAAGAAACCCGCGTCCTGAAATTTGAAGAACGCTGAACCGCAGCAACGCTGCCGCCGAGCCGATCCGCCGGAAACCCGGCCGGAAAACTGAACTTAAAACGCCGTCCGGAATTTTATCCGGCGGCGTTTTTTACGCCCGGTGATCCGGAAAAAACAACACCCGGAAAATAAACAGCGGATTGCCGAGAACATAGCGGCGAAACAACCGGAAAGGTTCGTTGTAAAGTCGATACGTCCACTCCAGCCGCAGCTTGCGCAGCCACAGCGGCGCACGCGGAATCCGACCGGAACAGAAGTCGAACAGACCGCCGACGCCAACCGCAAACCGCACCCTCAGTCGAGGCAGGCTGTCGAATATCCACAACTCCTGTTTAGGCGCGCCCATGGCGACCAGCAGCACATCGGCGCCGGAGGCATTAATGCGGTCGATCACGCGGTCGAAGTCGGTTTCAAAGCCGTGGTCGGTTCCGGCGATGACCAATCCGGGGTGCTGCTGCTCCAGATTGGCCTTCGCTTTTTCCGCCACGCCGGGAGCACCGCCGAACAGATAAATCTTATGGCCTTCGCCGCACAGTTCAGGCAGCATGTCGGTTCCGTTGACGTTCCCGGCCGACACCGTGCCGCGCATCCGGGCGGCCATGGCAACGCCGACGCCGTCGGCCCACACATGGTCGGCGGCGTTGAGAACTTTTGCGTAGTCGGCGCGACGGTAGGCGATATTCATGCAGTCGGCGTTGACAAAGGCGGCGAACACCGGTCGCGGTCCGGGATGCGACACCGCGGCGGCGATCTCGTCAAGCGCGCGGCGCATGGTTATATTCTCGATCCTGACGCCGAAAAGGTTGAACGTCGGCACGGCGGCAAAATCGTCGGCCGCGGCCGGAACGCAATTATTTGTCGATTGCATGACGGTATATCTCCACTATTTTCAACGCGTGGTCGCGCCAGCTGAACAGGGCGGCGCGGACGGAGCCGGAGGCGATCAGTTTTTCACGTTCGGCCAGATCGGTCAATATAGTGCGAATGGCGGCGGCGATCGCCGTCGAGTCGTCCGGCGGGAACAGCAGTGCGGCCCCCTCGCCAAGCTCGCCAAGCGAAGAATTGTCCGAACAACAGCACGGAACGCGATAATGCATCGCCTCAATCAACGACAGCCCGAAGCCCTCGAAAAATGATGGAAACACATAACAGGCGGCATGAATATAGGCCGCATACATGTCCTCATTGCCGACAAAGCCGGTAAAAACTATGTTGGACGCGGCGGGCGAACCGGCGGCAAAGCGGTGAACCGCCTCCGCTCCCGGCCAGTCGGCTCCGGCCAGCACCAGTTTGTATTGCGTTCTAAGCTCTTCGGGCAGACGCGAATAGGCGTCGATCAGGTTCACATGGTTTTTTCCGGGGTGTTCGATGCGGGAAACGTAGAGAATATAGCCCTTGTCGGTCAGCCCGTTTTTCCCGGCCCAGCCGCTGTCTTTCTCCGTCGGAAGCGACAGTCCGTTCAGGCAGACCGAGATGCGCTCCGGACGTATATGCCAATATGTTTTCAGGTCATTTGCGGTCGAATTGCTGATCGCCGCGCAGGCCGGCGACCGCCGGACGAAGAACGGCAGGATTCTTTTAAGATAAAACATCCTGAACCGGTCGTATTTTGCCGCCACATGGTACTGCGAAAGGTCGTGCACCACGCTGACGGTAAACAGCGGATAAAATGCGAAAGTGCGCCGGTTCGCCGCACCGATGACGCAGAAGTCCCATTCCCGGCGGCGGAAGAAAATTATAAACGGCAGAACCAGCAGATGATACAACATCGACAGCACCGGTTTTTCCGCCCATTTCGGCAGCAGGATCATCCGGCGGCCGCCCAGCAGACCGGCGGCGGACGGCTCCGCAATCAGCGTGAGCTCGTGACCGGCCGCCTCAAGTTCGCTTATGACACTGCGCATATAGACCGAGATGCCGGACCGTCCGCCGTCAAACGGCACGCATGAATACAATATTCTCATGACCCGACGCTCCATGATATTCCCGCCGCGCCGCCGCCGAGCGGCATGCCGCACAGCAGCATTGCCATTTTTCCATTCATATTCGTTCTCCAAATTCAATTATGCCGTCTTGTTTTCCCGCATTGAAGCGCTTGGCCAGTTCACCATACGCGGCGACCAGCGCCGCGGCGGAAAATTTTTCCACCGCCAGCCGCCGACCGTTCGCACCGTATTCGGCAATCGTGGACGGAGAAGCCAGCAGACGGTCGATCGCGGCGGCGAAGGCCGCAACGTCGCCCTGCGGAACCAGAATGCCATTTACGCCGTCAATCAGATATTCACGCACGCCGCCCAGATCAAACCCGACCAGCGGCAGTGAATGCAGCTGCGCCTCCGGCCCGACCAGACCGAACGGCTCCTGCCAGCGCCACGGCAGAACCGCCAGCACCGACTGCCGATAAAATTCGTCCGGATCGGTCACATACGAATGAAAACACACCCGGTCACCCAGCGGCCGCGCCTGCTCGCGCAGCATCGCCGCGTCACCTCCGTCGCCTAAAATATCCAGCACAAAATCGCACTTCGTCAGCTTGACCGCCGCCAACAGCTGATCCACCCCCTTGCCGCGAATCAGCTGACCGACGCAGACCACATGCGGCGTCCGGCCGGGCCTGCGCTCCGCCGCGCCAGCCGCGGACTGCGTCTTTTCAAATATCGCCGGAGGTATCTTGACTATTTTTTCCGCCGCCACGCCGTTGACCCTCAGATTTTCCGCCATAAAGTCGGACAGCACCACCAGAGCTTCGGCACGGCAAACCGCGTTCCACAATTTTGGCGTTTCATAAAAATTTTCCCGGAAAGCACCCGACCAGCCGCCGGAACGCCGCCGCGTCATACCGCAAATCCCGCACACCAGTCGGCAATACCTGCGGTGGCAGTTGCGCCGGACAAACGGATAATAACGGCAGAAACGCGGGCAGTAATATTCGTGATCATGCACCACCACAACCACCGGCATCAGCTTCTCCAACTCCGCCAGCCAGCGGCCGGAACGCACCTTGTGCACCACCGCAAAATCATATTTTCCGGCAATCAGTCCGGGATCGCCCCACGGCTCGACCCGATCAAACGCCCGCAGGAAGTCTCCGGCGCCGTCAACCGTTTTTTCAAACATCCCGGCCACCCCGAATCCGGCGCCGCGCAACAGTTCCGCCGTACTTTTCACATATCGTTCAATGCCGCCGAAAAATCCGGCGTATTCACTTACAAACAATATTTCCGGCATCGGAAACCTCCCGGTAAAATGCGGCCAACTGTCCGCCGACGGCGCTCCAGCTGTATTTTTCCTTGACCAGCCTTGCGGCGTTTGCAATCAGCTCGTTCCGCTTGGCCGGCAAAGCGGCGCAGCACGCCAGCAGACCGGCGTCGTCACCGGAATCAAACTGAAGTCCGGTTTCACCGTCCGCCACCAGCATTCCCAGCCCGCCGACCCGCGAAGCGATCACCGGCAGTCCGGCGCTCCACGCCTCCAGCACCACGATCCCGAACGGTTCGTGCTGCGACGGCAGAATGAACACGTCGGCCTGCTGATACGCGGCAACCAGTCGCCCGTCGTCCGGACGCATTCCGCCGGCCAGCGTCACCCGACCGCGCACGCCAAGCTCAACCGCCAGTTGCTCCAACTCCCTCCCGTACCACCCGGCACTGACCGGACCGATCAACAGCAGATGAACGTCTTCGCCGCGCCGCGTCAATTCGGCGGTCAGCCGAACCAGCTGTTTCTGATTTTTCTGATAGTCGATCCGGGACACGTTCAGCAACAGTGTCGCGGTTTGGGAAATTCCGAGTTTTCTGCGCCAGTCGAACTCCGCGGCCGGACGGCGGAATTTTTCAACGTCCACCCCGTTCGGAATATGTCTGACC
>JAEWSS010000090.1 GCA_023459755.1 Verrucomicrobiota bacterium
CAACCGGCGTTTCGCCGTTTTCGTTCTCATCATACCGCACCTCCTCCGTTTTCTCCTCTTGACACAGCATGCGGAAAACCGGCGCGTTCAAGCGGCCGGATGCAGCGAAAAAATTAACGGTACAACACCAGAGGAACGTACCAGCCCTTGTTGATGTTCAGCAGCCCGATCTGACAGCAGCGCCCGTCCGAATCGGTGTCGTTGACGTTGAACACGCCAAGCTGAAGTCCGGCGACGTCATCCGCGGTCTTGCCGCCGGAGACATTGACCATACCGATCTGCACCCCGTAATTTTCCTGAATATTGGCGGCTCCGACTTCAACGCCGTAGTTGCGGTTCATCCGGTCGTATTCCAGCGGCAGGTTGAAGGTGGCGTATTCGAAGCCGTAGTTGTTGCCGTCCGAGAAGTTCCAGACGCCGATCACGTTCATGAAATAGTTGTTGTAGCGTTTGCCGGCCAGGGCCGAAACCTGAATGCCGTAGTTGTCGGCGGTCATGCTGGCGAGTCCGGCGCCGACGCCGACCAGATTGTTGATCCCGCCGCAGTAGAAGTTGAATTCGGCGCCGTAAACCGAGGGAAATTCGGTAAAATCAAGATCCCGCCCCGGCGACTGCATGCACCGTTCGGTATTGAACAACGCGAAAAACGGCCGTGCGCCGATCTGCAGCGGAGTCCACTCCGCCGTCATCACTCCGGCGCCATAGGGCGCGTTGCAGCCGGCCGCGGCCGCCGCGATCGCTCCCACAATCAGACTTTTCAACATTTTTTCAATTTTCATGACCGTCCTCCATTGCATTCGCGTTGCTTTTATTTATGGAGTAAAATTTAGCACCGGATGAACCGCATTTCAAGCCGCGCTCCCGCAAAAAAAAGCACAAACAGCGCAACAACGGCGCGCGACCGGTGAAAACCGGCCGCACGCCGAAGCCCGACCGCTCTACATTTCGCCCATTGCCGCCGCTTCTCCCATCGGCGCGGTGACGCCGACCGCGTTGGTGGAAATACCGCCGCCGGCCGCCGCTTCGCCCATCGGCGCGGTGACGCCGACCGCGTTGGCCGGCACGCTGCCGTCCGGATTGGTGGTGATGTCGCCCTGATACGGACCGTTCGGCCCGGTCTGGTTCATCGGCATGTCAACCCCCTCGGCGTTGGGCTGAATGTCGCCGTTGAATTCGGCGTTTGGTCCCGGCGGCGGCAGCAACGCCTGATTGCTGATCTGCGCCGGCACGAATGTGGCCTGCGAAAGCACCGGAACGTTGTTCTGACTTACAGTGGCCTGCAGCATCCACACATGACCGGTCTGCCCGTCGAGCAGGACGATGGTGTTCATGGTGTACGGCTGACCTGAGACCATGGAGTTGACGTCCACTTTTCCGGCCAGCAGCGCGAACCGGTTGGGAGTATAGGTTTGAGTGGTGGTTGCGGCGGTGTCCTCGGCCGAAGCCCGGCTGACGGCGAACGCTCCCCCGACCGCGGCCGCGATTCCGGCCGCCAATAAAGACACGACAATGTTTCTGTTCATACGATCCTCCTCTTCTTTTGGTTACGCAGAACAATACAATGCGATTACGCCGGGAACGGCGAAATTTTTCTTCTCCTCCGGCAAAGAATATACAATATAAAAATAAAAAGTCAAATAGCGTCCGGCCCGATTGCAAAAATCATTTTTTTAAGAAACCGGCTTGCAATCGTCCCGCCGGAATGGTATCGTTTATAGTCGATAAAAAACAATCAAAAGGAGAAAATAAAATGACTTTCACCGCACCCCGCGGCAAATTCATGATTGCAGCCGCCGGAAGCGTTTTTCTGGCGGTGGCAATGGTGGCGTCGGCCTGGCTTTTAAGCCGGTTTATGGTCAAAATTCAACGCGAAACCACGATTTCGGCAAAGGGCTACGCCGAGAAAACGGTCACCGCCGACCTCGGCAGTTTTTCGGCCGGACTCACCGTTCAGGCGCACGACCTTGCCGACGGCTACAAAACCATTTCGGCACAATGCGCAACCGTCACCAAAATGCTGAACGATTTCGGCTTCAAGCCGGATGACGTCACGGTGGGAGGCATTGAGTTCAACCGGGTGTACCGCTATGTCAACGGTCAGGAGACCAACGAATTTCTCTATTTCAACCTCAGCCAGAACATCCGGATCTGCACCGGAGACGTCAAGCGGATCAGCGACAACTACAGTAAACTCAACACGCTTCTGGCGGACGGCGTTCAAGTCAACGTCACCGAGCCGGAATACTTCATCAGCAACCCGGAGGCCTATAAACTGGCGCTGACCGCGGAAGCCAGCAAAAGCGCCACCGCCAGAGCCGAAATCATGGCAGCCGCCGGCGGAGCGGAACTGAAGGAACTGCTTTCCGCCCGACTTGGAGTGATCCAGATCAACCGACCGGCTTCGTCGGAAATGTCCGACTACGGCGTGTATGACACCACGTCGCCGGAAAAGGTCATAAAAATCGTCGTCGCACTTGAATTTTCCACCCGGTAGAGGTAAAAAATGTTCAATAAAACCATCGTCGTCTGCGCCGGAATACTCGGACTCGCCGCAATCGCTTCCGCGCTGCTGCTTTCCAATCTCAAAATCGATTTCAATGACAAACGCGACATCATCAACGTCACCGGAACGGCGGAAAAACGCGTTCCGGCCGACCGCGCCGAATTTTCCTTTACCGTCACCGTCAACAGCAAAAACGTCGCCGCCGGATACGCCAGACTGGAGGACGAATGCGCAAAAGCCCGCAACCTCATGTACGGCATCGGATTCAAGGCCGACGAACTCACCGGCTCGCCGATCGTGTTGAGTCCGCTCTATGTCCGCGACCGCAACGGCATGGAGACCGCGGAG
Source organism: Verrucomicrobiota bacterium (assembly GCA_023459755.1). Lineage (GTDB taxonomy): Bacteria > Verrucomicrobiota > Lentisphaeria > Victivallales > Victivallaceae > CALXXL01. Next base: position 2,852 of record JAEWSS010000090.1, read on the forward strand.
ATCCGCTTTTTCGTGCTCAGCCGCACCGTTTCGGTCTCCACCGGCAATCTACAGCTGGCCGACTACGGCTGTCAACTGCCCCAGCAGCTGATGGCCGAAGGCGCGGAAGTCGCGGTGTCCGACGTCCGCTACACCTGCAAAGAACCGCAGCAGTATTATGACGAACTGCTCGCCGCCGCCGGAGCCGACGCAAAGAAAAAGGCCGACAGCATCGCCGCCGCCGGCGGGTTCAAAACCGGTAAACTGCTCTCGGCCGACCCTTCACGCGGGGTCAGCATTGACCAGGCCAACGGCTCGGAACTGATCGCTTCACTGGCGATCTACGCCGACTACGAGGTAAAATAAGCGTTTCCTCCACACGCCGCCGCCCGATGCGGCGGCTTTTTTATAAACTTATCAGGATTTTACAATTATGACGCTTTACTCCGACGAAATATCCGCGGAAATCGCGGACGGCGTGATCGACGGCGCGGTGATCTGTACCGGGGACCGCAACGGCATCAAAAAAATTGAACATTTCGGCTTTGCCGACAAACGCGGCGGCGTTCCGATGCGCGACGACACCATCTTCGACGTGGCCAGCATCACCAAAGTAATCGCCGTCGCCCCGGCGCTGCGCCTGCTGGGAATCGACCTCGACCGCCCGTTCACAGACTATATTGACTTTGATGCCCCGCTGATCGCGCCGGTCACCGTCCGTGATCTCGCCACCCATATCAGCGGTTTTGCCCTGAACGGCGGCCCGATCCCCTATTTTTCCGAAAACGGCCGCGACATAATGCGCGACATCCTGCGCCATCCTCCGATCTTTGCTCCGCGCACCCATTACGAATACGCCTGCTGGAATTTTCTGCTGCTGGGCGCAATCGTGGAAAAACTTTCCGCCGAACCGCTGAATACGTTCTGCCGCCGGAAAATATTCGAACCGCTGAAGATGAACGACACCTCGCTCGGCACACCGGCGACTTCAGACATTGCACGGCTCGCCCGCACCTTCAACACGCAGCACGCCGGAGAAATCTCCGATCCCACCAGTTTCCGGGTCTACCGCGACGGCCTCTGCGCCGGCAACGCCGGAGCCTTCACCACCTGTCCGGATCTGGCAAATTTCAATATCATGCTGCTGAACAACGGCGCGCCGCTGCTGTCGGCGTCCGACATCGCGGAGTTTTCCACCAACACCATTCCGGAATCACTGAACATCAAGCGCGGCGTCGGCTTTCTGATCGACGACCCGTTCAAACCGTCCGGCTTCCCGGCGCGCACCGTCTATCACTCCGGATGGAGCGGGCAGACCATGATCGCGGACTTGGAAAACGGTTTTTTCGGCATCGTGCTCACCGCCCGGCAGGGCGACTACGACCGGGCAAAACGCGGCCGGTTCACCATTCTGGGCGACCTGCACAACGCTTTTCTGAAAAACCGGCACTGATTTATATCCTTCAAATATGATATGGCATTTTTGCATTGCAGTGTTATATTATACGCCAATATTTTTTCAAAAACATGAAAGGCGTCATCCGACGGCAACAACATGAAAAAGAACAACGGCTCGTCACTTCTGCTGATAATGATTCTGCTGTCGGTTGTGCTGGGAATATTCTCCGGACTTTTCTTTGGCGAATGGTGCGCGCACCTGAAGATCGTCGGTCAGGCGTTCATCGCGCTGATGCAGGTCAGCGTGCTGCCGTACATCTTTGTATCGCTGATACAGAGCTTTGGCTGTCTGGAACCGGCTCAGGCGAAGTCGCTGGCAAAGCGCGGCATAATCATGGTGCTGGCGCTGTGGGCGGTGGTGTTTGCGCTGATGACGCTGATGCCGATGACATTCCCGGACTGGCAGTCGTCATCGTTTTTCAGTCCGAGCATACTGAAGGGCGAAAACGAACTCGACTACATCAAGCTGTTCATTCCGGCCAACCCGTTCAACGCCTTGGCCAACAACGTGGTTCCGGCGGTAACACTGTTCAGTATCATGTGCGGCGTCGTGCTTATGGGAATACCGCGCAAGAAAAACCTGCTCGACCTGCTTGAAATATCGGGCGACGTGCTGTCGCGCCTGACGCTGCTGCTGGTCAAATTGTCGCCGATCGGAATCTTCGCGCTGGTGGCGGACGCGGCCGGAACGATGTATCCGGAGGATCTCGGACGGCTGGCGGTCTATCTTGCCGCCTTTCTGGCCATGGGCGGACTGTTGTTTTTCGCAGTTCTGCCGCTGCTGCTCACCGCGTTTACGCCGTTCAAATACCGCGAACTTATGGCGGTCAGCCGTACCGCGATGCTTACCGTGCTGCTCACCGGCAATTTATTCATTGTACTGCCGCTGCTGGTCGAGAACACCAAAAAACTTTTTGAACTGCACCGCATCAGCAATGAAGACAGCCGGAATATGGCAAAAATCATCATTCCGATAACCTTCATTCTGCCCTGTGCCGGCCAGTTGATGGATCTGCTGTTCATCCTGTTTTCAGCCTGGTTCAGCAACATCCAGTTCGGTCCGGTGGACTACCTGAAACTGTACGGAACCGGAACTCTTACGCTTTTCGGAAACGCAAAGGTGGCGATCCCGTTTCTGCTCTCAATCTTCCAGCTGCCCGCCGATTTATTCGAATTGTTCACCATCTCCAGTGTGGTGACCGACAATGTGAAGTTCGCGGTGGAGGCGTTCGCGGTGTTCTGCTTCTCGGCGCTTTTTGCCGCATGGATGACCGGAAAGGCGTCCTGGAGCTGGCGCAAACTGGCGCCGCGCCTGACGATCATCGGCATTGTCACCGCGCTGGTGCTCGCCGGGTTGACCTGCGTCCTTGCCACCGTGGTGCGTCCGCCGGCCGACCAGCGGCAGACGCTTGACGCCATGCGTCTGCAAAATACGATCGACACCGCGGTGTTCGACACCCTGCCGCCGCCGCAGCCGCCGGAGGAGGGCAGTCATCTCGACCGCATTCGCAGAGACAAAGTTCTACGCGTTGGCAGCAATATGAACATCATGCCGTTCGCGTTCTTCAACAGCCGCCACGAGCTGATCGGCCTGGACATCGAAATGGCTCACCAGCTGGCCGACGACCTCGGATGCACCCGCATTGAATTCTATCCGGTCTCATTTGACGATCCGGCCTCGCCGCTGGACAACAACCAGGTGGATATTGTCATGAGCAACCTTTCAATCAGTGCGGGCCGGCTGGGAAAACTGGCGTTCACCGAGCCGTATTTGGAGTTGTCACTGGCACTGGTGGTCTTGGACTACCGGAAAAACGACCTGGTGAAGAATCCCGAGTTGTTTATGGCGCAGTCGTTCGGCATCGCCGCCCTCGCCGGAGCCGATTTCGACCGGCTTAAGCAATATCTTCCGCATCATTTGCTGTTCAAAATAACCTCGTACGATGAATTTTTCAGCGGCAAATGCCCGGCAAAAGCACTGATGACCACAGCCGAAACCGGCTCGGCCTGGACCATTCTGCACCCGGAGTACGACCTGTTTATTCCCAAACGCCAGATCCACGACATCATTGCCTACGGCATCGTCAACGGCGATGCGCGATTCCTTGAATATATGAATTTATGGCTCAAATTGAAGCGGCTCAACGGCGAAATTGACCGCGGGTACGATTATTGGATCAAAGGCATTAACGTTCAGCCGAAACCGGCTCGCTGGTCCATACTGAACAACGTTATCCGAAAAAAACACTGATCCGGTTCTTTCCGGTTCACAAAAAAGGCCGCGGCAAAAAGTTGTCGCGGCCTTTTTGCATCCATGACTCCGCAAAAATCATTCCCCCGTTTCGAAGCAAAAAAAGCGACGCATCAACACGCCGATAACACGCCATGTCCCGCAAAGTCGGCCCGAACAAAATCGAACACCCGCAAATATTCCCATGCCAATCACTAACGCCAACCTCATTTTTTTGCTTTTTTATATTTTTTTCAGTTTTTTTGCCTTTTTCATTTGACAAATGGAATATTTTGGAATATTTTGGAATAGTAGATTAATAAAGGGATAGGGATATGTTGCCATTTTGCGGACAGGACAAATGCGTGATCGACGCCAACGGACGGATAAAACTAAGTCCGCGCCTGATCGCCGACTTCGCCGGCCAATGCGACGGCGACATTGTTTTGTATTGTCTGCCGGAAGGCGCGGTGGCGATTTATCCGGAGGCGGTGTTCACCGGGATGCGTCAGTCGGCCGCCGCTTCACTGCCGGAAATCGGTGCCAGTCTGGTGCGGCGGCGCGAACTGCGCAGATTCGGCGCAATGAGTCAGCCGGATCAGATCACGCAGCAGGGGCGGATCACGGTTCCGGTCGGATTCCGTGAATATGCGGCGCTTCAGCCGGGAACCGAAGTCTATGTTGTGGGAATTGAGATCGGCGCGGAAATCTGGAACGCCGAGCGGTGGCGCAAGGAAATGGAAACCGTCAACGGACACCTCGAACAAAAAGGCGTCGAGGAAATGTCCGCCGACTTGCAGAAGTTTAATTCATAAAGGGGTGGAAAAATGGAGAGTACAAAAAACGACGCATTATTCAAGTTCGGAGCATTCACATTGATCGCAGTATCGGCGTTTCTGCTGCCGGGAGCGGTGTCGCTGCACAGTGAGGAGACCAACCGCACCAGCGGACAGGCCGCTGCCGTCATGATGGCGGAATCGATGGACGCGCTGGTCAACGAGATTCCGGCCTCCGACCGTGCCTCATATGCGGCACTGGAACAGAGCGATCCGTTGTTTCTGATGCAGCTGTCCTCCCAGCGTTTTGAGCCGGCCAGACACCGCAACCTCTGGAAATAGCGCTCTTTGTTTTTCCAGACGGTCTCAGCCGTGCGAAATGTCGCGTCCCAGCCAACCCCTGACGCGGCAAACGGCGAAGCCGTAAATTAAAAATGACAGCCGTCCGCGGGCGGCTTTTTTGTGGACGCAGCGCGAATACAACAATGCAAAAACCGCCGTTTTCAGACAACGCTGTCACGCATTGCAATCGGAAATATTGGGCAATCGTTTTTTTGCGCCGCGGCATTTCCGGCGGCGGCATGACGGCGACGCCGTCGAACAAGTTCAGTTCAACTTGACCCGGACGATGCGGCCGACGGGAAACGCGCCGCAGGGAACACTGACCGGCAGATAATTGTCACTCCAGCCGTGCAGCATGCCGTTCTTTTCCTCTTCAAAAATCACCGGCAGTTCCATTCCGGTCTGAGCAGCGCGGAAACGCGCCGCCGACTCCGCCGCCACCGCCGCCAGTTTTTCATGCCGCGCCGCCGCGATCTCCGGCGCCACTTGTCCGGCAAAGCCGGCCGCCGGCGTTCCCGGGCGAGGCGAATAGGTGAATATGTGCACGTTGGCAAAATTCATCGACCGGATAAATTCCAGCGACGACTCGAATTCGCATTCCCCCTCCCCCGGAAATCCCGCGATCACGTCCGTTCCCACATGCAGCTGCGGAAACATTGTCCGGGCGGCCGCCACAAACTCAGCGTACTCTTCGCGCACATAATGACGATTCATCGCCTTCAATATCGCATTGTCGCCGTGCTGAAGCGAAAGATGGAGAAACCGGCAGAACTTATCGCCGCACTCGCGCAGACTGTCCAGCAGCACCAGATTGTTCGGATGCGGCTCGGTAGAGCTAAGCCGGATTCGGAAGTCGCCGTCAATCGCGCAGATTTCGCGCACCAGCCGTCCAAGATTCCACCCCTCCGACTCGTAGGCGCAGGTGTTCACCCCGGTAAGCACGATCTCCGGCACACCGGAGGCGATCAGATGGCGGCATTCGTTCAACACCTCGTCCACCCGGCGCGACCGCTCGCGGCCGCGGACGTACGGCACAATGCAGTAGGTGCAGAAATTATTGCACCCCTCCTGAATTTTGACCAGCGCCCGGTGACGGAACGGGAAATACCCCTCGGCGTGTTCTGAAAACGGTTCGACGGTCAAATCCGAACTGCGAAGATGTTCCGGAACACCGACGATTTCGCGTTTGTCCGGATTGGTCAACACCGCGTCGGCACGGCCGGAGGCGGAAAATTTGTCGAATTCCACCTCGGCGGCGCACCCGGTCATGACAATCTCGGCGTCCGGAAACGTCCGCCGCCACTTCGCCAGCGCCCGGCGGCTTTTGGCCACCGCCTGCGCCGTCACCGCGCAGGAGTTTATCACGATCAGGTCGATATGACCGTCGCCGCCGGTGATCTCATAGCCGGCCGACCGGAGCCGGTCGGCAATCAACGCCGAGTCGGCCTGATTCAGCCGACAGCCCAAAGTTACGATAAACGCCCGCTTCATCGGCCCAGCGTCCAGTACGGTTCAAGCACCATTATCACAAAGGCCGCCGCCGCGAATCCGGCCAGCGCCGCCAGCGCCGCCACCCGCAGCGTCATCTTGATCTTATTTACCGCAAACACTCCGATCGACAACACCGCCAGCGTTCCGCCCGGTATCATCAACGGCATGTCGTACCCGCTTTCACGCCATTTCAGCGCCAGCAGAATAAACGCCGCGGCCAGCCCCCAAACCACGCCGCGCAACAGCCACAGAAACGCGTTGCGCAGCCGGACGTGGCGCCTGGCTCCGGTCAGAAAGTCGGCCACTCGCCACGCCGCCAGCGGAGCGGAATAAAACCACACCTCGGACGGCGCCGCGATCAGCAGTATCACCGCTCCGCCCAGCAGCAGCCGCAGATCGGGATGTTTTGAACGCACCAGATCCCATACTCCGATCAGCGCCGCCGGAATCAGCAGCACCGAAAGCGGAGCGTAGTCATAAAAATTACGCGGAATCGAATAAGCCGGGGCGTTGAAGCCGTCCCATCC
>JAEWSS010000091.1 GCA_023459755.1 Verrucomicrobiota bacterium
ATCCCTATACGGGGTGTCCGCACGGCTGCAAATACTGTTACGCCTCGTTCATCAAGCGTTTCACCAACCACCCGGAACCGTGGGGCGATTTCCTGGACGTGAAATTCTGGCCGGAAATACGCAACGCCAAGCGATACGACGGCCGGGAGCTTTTTATCGGCTCGGTCACCGATCCCTATAATCCGCATGAGGAAACCTATCGGCGAACCCGCGTACTGCTGGAACAACTGCGCGGCAGCGGCGTCAAACTGAGCATTCAGACGAAGTCCGATCTGGTTTTGCGGGATTTGGAATTGATCCGGTCGTTTCCGGACGCGCGGGTCGGCTTCAGCATCAATACATTGGACGAAACCTTCCGGCGCGATATGGACTGCGCCGTCAGCATCGAACGTCGGCTTGCCGCAATGAAAATACTCCATGACGCCGGAATCCGAACCACCTGCTTTATTTCGCCGATTTTTCCCGGCATCACCGATGCACCGGCGATTATCGACCGGGCAAAAGGGCGGTGCAATCTGGTCTGGCTGGAAAATCTGAATCTGCGCGGCAGTTATAAGTCCGTGATTTTGGACTATATCAAAGCAAAACGACCTGGACTTCTCCCACTGTACCATGAAATCTACACTTCCGGAAAACGCCGTTACTGGGAGGCGCTGGATTCTGAAATCCGCGCCTATGCGGACCGAAACCAACTGCAGTACCTGCGCGATGACGACAGCATGAAAACGCCTTTTGACGCACCGCCGGTCATCGTGAACTTTTTCTATCACGAAGAGATTAAAAAGTCGGCTTTAAAACACAAAACACCCTTAAAATAAAGGCGTTCGAACAAACATGTATTCTCTTTTACTGGCAATAATCTATCTCGCGTTTATCAGTCTCGGACTGCCCGACTCCCTGCTTGGAGCCGGATGGCCGGTCATGCACAACACGCTTCATGTTCCTATTTCATACATGGGCATTGTGACCATGATTATCGCGGGCGGTACGATTGTGTCCAGTCTTTTTTCAGATCGGTTGACAAGGAAACTCGGAACACGGGTCGTTACAACCGTAAGCGTTTTCATGACCGCCTTTGCCTTGATCGGGTTCTCTTTCGCCACCCAATTCTGGATGCTGCTGGTGCTGGCGGTTCCATACGGACTCGGAGCGGGAGCCGTCGACGCGGCACTGAACAATTATGTTGCGCTGTACTACTCCGCAAAACACATGAGCTGGCTTCACTGTTTCTGGGGCGTGGGCACAATCATAAGTCCGTTTGTCATGAGCCACGCACTCGCGCACTCCACCTGGAACAACGGATATCTGACGGTGGGACTGATTCAAACCGGAATCGGTCTGGTGCTTCTTGCCACCCTCGCCGTCTGGAATGTCAACCGGAATAAAACCGGAGAGGCGCACACCCGCGCCGCCATCGGACTGAGGGACGTACTGAAAATCAAAGGCGTACCGTACCTGCTTTTCGGGTTCTTCGCGTACTGCGCCGCGGAAGCGACGGCGATGCAGTGGGCGAGTTGTTATTTCGTCGAAGTCAAAAAAATGAGTGCGGAAACCGCGGCCGCGTTCGCCTCGCTCTTCTATATCGGACTGACAACGGGAAGATTCCTCGGCGGTTTTATTATGGATAGACTCGGAGACCGGAAAATGATTCTGATCGGCACATCCGTTCTGATCTGCGGAATTGTGAGTCTTTATCTGCCGGTCGGAACAGATTTTCCGGCGCTAGCCGGATTCGTCATTATCGGTTTTGGCTGTGCGCCGATTTACCCCTGCATCATCCATTCCACCCCGGGAAATTTCGGAGCAAAATACTCCGGTGCGATTATCGGGATTCAAATGGCAAGCGCCTATACCGGAGCAACCTTTGTCCCGCCGCTATTCGGACTGCTCGGAAAAGCACTCGGCTTCCAGATTCTGCCGATTTACCTTCTTGTTTTTGTGATTTTGATGATCTGCATGGTCGAAAAGACCTTTAAAATCACCACTGCGCACCGGAGCGGCGAACAACGTTTACCCGCGGCGGATTAAATATTTTGAAGCATTGGAGAATTTTCACGGACGGACACCGCTATTGCTCAAATCGCTCCCGCAGCCGTTCCAAAAACACTTTTGCGGCGGGAGAAAAAACCTGATATTTTTTCCAAACGATGTCCAGACCGGTTTCGAGGCGCGGTTCAAGCGGGCGGAAGCAAAGGCCGCTTACTGCTTCAACGTTGGCGAGTTTGTCCATTACAAGCGCGCAACCAAGTCCGCCTTTGACCATCAGCGCCGCGTTGTAAATCAAATTGTACGAGCCGACGATGTTCAGCTTCTCAAACGACTTGCCGAACCACTCCGCGGTGGCGTTTTTCACACCGCTGTGACGCACGGCGACGCGGGAGCAGAGCAGCGGAACATTCAACAGATCCGTCGGCGTTACGGCGGCTTTTGCCGCCAGCGAATGATCGGCGGGCATCAGGACACCCCAGTTGTCCCGGGCCGGAAGCGGGATGCTGTCGTACTTGGAAATATCCACCGGATGAAGCAGAATGCCGAAATCAAGCATTCCCTTATCCAGCCGCTCCATCACATCGTCGGCATTGCCGCTGTAGACATGGAAACGCACGTCCGGATATTCCGTTTGAACCGCTTTCATCACCGCAATCGGCAGACGCATGGCGTCGGTTTCGCCGCCGCCGATATAGACGTCGCCCGCCACGGATTTGCCGAACGAACCAAATTCCGCTTCGGTTTTATGGATGATTTCCAGCACCTCCTCGGCGCGTTTGCGAAGAAGCATCCCCTCCGGGGTCAAGGCAAAGGTGTGATTGTTGCGGATCATCAGTTTCTGCCCCAATTCCTCCTCCAGTTCCTGAAGCTGGCGCGACAAGGTCGGCTGGGTCACGTGAAGGAACTTCGCCGCCTTGGTGATGCTGTTTTCCCGTGCGGCGGCCAGAAAATATCGCAGAACCCGTAATTCCATAATTTTTGTCTCCGTATGATTGTTAAGATAATATACCCCGCAATATATGCCTTTCAAGCATTTACATCAATAATAAATAAGTATTTGCTATTTATTCAAATGCCCGTACATTAAAAACATAAATCAACGCGATTATGGAATGGAGGCGAGATGTGAATATGGAATCGGAAGAACGTCAGCTCCGTCATCTCGCCGATGCCGGATGCGGCGGAAAGATGGCGGAGAAGGTGCTTGAAATGCGGCGTATCGGCAATCGAACCGGCGAAAAAGAACTGTTTGCCAAACTTCGGCGAACGCTGTTAAACCGCATTCACGCGAATCAGAAAAAATTGGACTGTCTCGATTTTTTGTTGTATCAAATGAATCTGAACGGAAAGGAACTTTAAGATGAACAGAAAGGCAATGGCGGGTGCTATGGCGGGATTTATTTTTTCAACACTGGGCTGCATGGCGGGTGCGACGAATGGAACGGCTCTTTTGACCGATCGCGAACATTTCATCGTCCAGTCCGCCGCGTTCGCGGCCAAAGGCGATCAGGGCGGACTGAAAAAGGCACTCGCCGCCGGACTGGACGCCGGGATAACGGTCAATGAATACAAGGAAATTCTCGTGCAGGTTTACGCCTACTGCGGTTT
>JAEWSS010000092.1 GCA_023459755.1 Verrucomicrobiota bacterium
CCCGTCGGTGGCGCCGCGGTTGATTGCCTTGGCAATACCGAAGTCCATGATCTTCGGTACGCCTTCGGTATTTATCATGATATTATGGGTGCAGACGTCGCAGTGAACGATATTAAGATATTTTCCGGAAACGTCGCGGCGGCTGTGGGCGTAGGCGAGACCGCGGGCGATGCGCGACACAATAAACACCGCCAGCTTGGGCGGCAGTGTCAATTTTGCCTTGCGGTGAAACTCCATGAAGTCGTGCAGCGAAATGCCGTCAACGAATTCAAGGACAAAGTAGTACCCGGCTTTGACCCGGTCGAGCTGATAGATCTGAACGATGTTTTCGTGGATCAGGTTGGCTACCAGCTTGGCTTCTTCAATAAAGCGCTCAACGAAGCGTTTGTCTCCGGTGTACTGATCCACCAGCGTCTTGATGGCGACGATTTTTTCAAATCCGTCCACCCCCTTGAGCCGCGCTTTGTAGACCGAACCCATTCCGCCTTCACCGATTTTCCGGATGATTTCGTATTCGATGCCACCTTTGAACAATCCCTGAAACACGCCGGTCTTGCGGCCGAGCAGACTCATTTTCATGATAAGCTGTCCTCCCTGTCGGTAAACGGTTGTCTTGCGAGTTCAAGCTCGCGCAGGCGGCGAAGTTGTCCGGCCGAGCGCAGCCGCCGTGCCGCCGGGGTGAAAAAGTTGAAATTACGCAAGAATTTTATCTCAAAGTCCAGCCATTCCACTTCGGAAAAACTGCGGCCGAGCAGACTCAATTCCTGGCGCAGCAACGCGCCGGAACGATAGAATTCACCGCGGCCGATATATTCAACGTCGGCGTCGCAGAGAATTTTCTCCAATATGGTTGCGGGGACCGCCGGAATTTTTGTGGCGCGAATCGTTCCGGCCGCCGCCGCGGTCTGGGCGGCGGTAAACCCGAATTCCGGCAGCACCCGTTCCGCCAGCTGCGCCGAGGCGGACTCGTGACCCGAATTGCATTCAATATAGCCGAGGTCGTGAAACCATGCCGCCGCCTCAACTATCGTAAGTTCTTCGTCCGAAAGCCCTTCCAATTCTCCGAATCTTACGGCGTATTTGACTACGGTAAGGGTGTGACGTTTGGAATGGTAAAGATAAAGCGGCGGAACTTGATTCAGCCGTTCAAGCGCGAATTTTCTTATCTTTGCGATATTCATAATAACAGAGAATATAGGTCAAAAACCGCGATGTGCCAATATTTTTTTGGGAAAAATTTGAGTTTTTTGAACATTTCGGTTATATTGATGAATATGGATGAACTCGAACAAAAAATATTTGACCGGGCGCTGCGGATGCTTTCCGCACGAGCCCACGGCGTGCGCGAACTGCGAACCAAACTTTTGCGCGGCAAGGAGCCGCCGCCGGAACAAACGGTGGACGCGGTGGTGGCCGAATGCCGTCGGCTCGGATTTTTGAACGACCGGCAGTTCGCCCGAGACTGCGCCTCCGAGCTGGCGTCCCGCGGCTGCGGCAACGTGGCGATCCGGTTCAAGTTGAAGACCCGCGGCCTGGCGGCGGAGGATGTAACCGAAGCGATGACCGCTTTGGCCGCCGACTCCGAGAGCGAGGTGGAACGTGCTCTGTCGGCCGGTAAATTTAAGTTGAAATCGCTCAAAAAGGATGAACAACGGCAGAAAAAAAGGGAAAAATTGTTCCGTTTTCTCGCCGGCCGCGGATTCAGCAGCGAAACCGTGCGCGAAGTTTTGCGCCGGCTGTTGTCCGATTCCGAAATCGATGATATATTATGACATTACAATAAAAAAGGAGTGTTGCACATGGATTTAAGTCTGCAGAAGGCAAAAGTGCTGGTCGAGGCGCTGCCGTATATACAGAAATTCCGGCAGGCGCTGGTGGTCATAAAATTCGGCGGCAGTTCGATGGAAGATCCCGAACTGGTGCGCGCCACCATGCAGGACGTTGTGCTTATGGAGTGCATCGGTTTGCGCCCGGTGGTGGTGCACGGCGGCGGCAAGGCGATCTCGGCCGAACTCAAACGGCTCAATATTCCGGTGGAGTTCGTCAACGGTCTGCGGCGCACCTGCGAACGAACCATCAAGGTGGTGGATGATGTTCTGCACAATCAGGTCAACAGCAATCTGGTTCAGCTGGCGCAGGCGGCCGGCGGCAACGCGATCGGCATTTCCGGAAAGCATGTGCTAAAAGCTAAGAAGACCTTTTCCGTGGACCCGGCGACCGGCGAAAAGTTCGATGTCGGATTTGTCGGAGAAGTCGTCGGGGTGGACGCCATGCCGATAATGCATGCGCTGTGGGAGGGGTATATTCCGGTGGTGACTCCGCTCGGCACCGGTGAAAACGGCGAGGTGTTCAATATCAACGCCGACACCGCCGCCTGCCGGATCGCCGAGGCGCTTCATGCCAGAAAACTGGTGTTTTTGTCCGATGTGCCGGGCTTGATGCGCGACCCGTCCGACGAGTCCAGCGTCATCAGTTCGGTCTGCACAACCGACGTGCCGAAGCTGATTGCCGACAAGGTCATTTCCGGCGGCATGCTCCCTAAGATTCAGAGTTGTCTGGACGCGCTCGCCGCCGGCGTCAACAAGGTGCATATGATTGACGGACGGGTCGAACACTCGCTGCTGCTTGAACTTTTTACCGACAGCGGCGTCGGCACTCAGATCGTCCGTCCGGACTCGATTTGAAGATGAATATCGTTCTCACCGGTCTGAAACACTGCGGCAAGTCCACCCAGGCCGCAATGCTGGCGGAAAAACTCGGATGGAAAACGGTGGACGCCGACCGCGCAATCGAGCGGGCTTTCGCCGCTTCAACCGGAGAATCGCTTTCCTGCCGCGATATTTACAAGTCGCGCGGCGAAGAGTTTTTCCGCAAACTTGAAGTCGGCACAATAACCGCATTCGCCTCCGGCGACAATGTGGAAAACACCGTTTATTCGCTGGGCGGCGGCGCGGTCGGCAATATCTTTCTTGCGCCGGAAGTGCTGAAGAAAATCGGGAAGGTGGTTTATCTTCAGGCCGAACCGCTGGTGTTGTACTCGCGGATTGCCGACGAGGGGCTGCCGCCGTTCCTGACCTCTTTTTCCGACCCGTTCGCCGGATTCAAGTGTCTCTGCGCCGAACGCGAAACTGCGCTGCTTGCCGCCGCCGACGCGGTTTTTCACCTCGACATGCAGCTTCCCGCCCGCGAAAATAATGACAATCTGCTTGAATTTTTAAGATCGGAGTTCAATCTGAAATGAGTGGAAACACCTTTGGCGAGATTTTTAGAGTCACCACTTTCGGGGAATCCCACGGTCCAGCCGTCGGTGTTGTGATCGACGGCGTGCCGTCCGGTCTGCCGATCGACGTCGAGTTTGTTCAGCATGAACTCGACCGCCGCCGCCCCGGTCAGTCCGCCATGACCACCCAGCGACGGGAGTGCGACGCGGTCGAAATACTTTCCGGCGTGTTCCAAGGCCTTTCCACCGGCACGCCGCTCGCCATGCTGATCCGCAATCAGGACCAGCACAGCGCCGACTATTCCAATATCGCCGAAATCTTCCGCCCCGGCCACGCCGACCGCGGATTTTTTTCCAAGTACGGACTTCGCGACTACCGCGGCGGCGGACGCTCCTCCGGGCGTGAGACCGCCGCCAGAGTCGCCGCCGGCGCCGTAGCAAAATTGCTGCTGCGCACAGAAGGCATAGTCGTTGCCGCCGGCACGATTGAGGCGGCCGGTGTCGCCGCCGGAAAACGCGACTTCAATGAGGTCGAAAATAATCCGATGCGCTGTCCGGATTCCGAGGCGGCGAAACTTATGGAACAGGCTGTTCTGGCCGCGGCCCGCGACGGCGACTCGGTCGGCGGTGTCGCCGAATGTATTGTCAGCGGTCTGCCCGCCGGACTTGGCGAACCGGTGTTCGATAAGTTCGACGCGCTTCTCGCCCAGGCCATGCTCTCCCTGGGCGCCGTGAAGGGGATCGAGTTCGGCGCCGGATTCAACGCCGCCAGACTGCGCGGCAGTGTGAACAATCTTGCCGGACATTCCGGCGGCATTCAGGGCGGGATCTCCACCGGTGAGCCGGTCATTTTCCGGGTGGCCGTGAAACCGACGCCGTCAATATCAATTCCGCAGACGGCGGAAAATGTTCGCGGCGAAACCGTGGAATGCACCATCAAGGGGCGGCACGATCCCTGCATCCTGCCCAGAATCATTCCGGTTGTCGAGGCCATGACCGCCATCGTCACCGCCGACCTGCTGCTCCGCAACCGCGCCGCCCGCGCTCGTTTCCGACCGTGAGATCGGGGACGTGAAAGACAAAACGGCTGGAATATCGCCGGTCGGCGCGTAATGGCGGCGGCGGACGGGGCGGGCGAACGTGACAATCGCCGTCGGCTTCATGGTCCCATCTGCTGGGGGGGCGTATCTGCGGCTTTATTGCGGAAAACCTGATGTATTTTTCGGCATGGATTTTTCGACGTGCGGACACTGAATAATTGTTGTTGCCGGCATAAAAGTCAAATACATCGGCAATATTCTGTTTTTTTATTTGCACTGCTGGTTATATAATGCTATTTTACAAAAGTTAAGAAAGGCGGGCGGCAATATGTTGCTGTTGTCGGCAACGGGGTTTCTCAGGGGGAAAAGTTTTGTTTGAGCATGTTTCACAGATAAAATCGCTATACCATTACAGTGCTCCAAGCGATCGTAAGATCATACCGTATACCGTTCAACCCGGGTTTGAAATTGTTGAACTTCTCAGCGGCGGAACCGTGCTGTTTGAAAAAAACGGCGAAGTTCAGCAGTTTCGCAAGGGAACAATTTTTTGGCATGTGGCCGGAGAAAACTCGGTTTGCCATACTTTGGAAAGCGATCCATATCAATGTTTTGTCTTTAATATCGAGGTGGATCGCAACCTGTCCGGGCGTCCGGCTCCGCGTGTTTCGTGCTGGTACCCGGCCGAAGACGCGCTCAATTTTTGCCGCGAAGCATTTCAGGCGTTTCATGCCGGAGCGCTGCCGATGGAAACCCTTACCGCCTATATATATTCGACTTTGGTGTATAACGCCCAGACCTCGCGCAAACTGCTTGAACTTCCGGCCATCAGGCCGCTGCATGTGGCGATGAATTTTATAAAAAACCATTGCGTCGAAGATATTTCCGTTGACGACGTGGCCAGGCAGGCGCGGGTCAGCCGTTCATATTTATTCAGATTGTTCAAAACGTATCTTCACACCAGTCCGCATCAGTATCAGACCAGTCTGCGCATTGATCTTGCAAAGTTGAAACTTGCCAGTGACGAATGTTCAATCAAGGAAATCGCCGCCGACTGCGGATTTGAGTTTATTCATGTTTTTTATAGGAGATTTAAAGAGATAACCAAAATATCACCGGCGGAATATCGAAGAAAATACTCGACGCGATGAAGTGGCGAATAGTTTGTATCGGTTAAAAAAATATTGAAACTTTTGAGCTGATAAATCATGACTTTTGTGTATTTAATGGCTATTGAGGCATTGTAACGCCTTTTGCCGGCTGTCATCTATAAAGATTTATTTATAAAGATATTAAGAAACACAATACATTGGTATTGCGTTTTTTATTTTTTTAAATTTGTATACTTTTGGATAATAGCGGTCATTTTTGTGCTATTGAGTTACACCGCCGCGTGTTTATGTTAAGTCATGCAAAGAAGATTTCCTTACTAAAAAAAAGGATTCGGCGGGGGCCGGGTCCGCAACCAAAAGGTGAAAGAAAATGGCTTTTACAACACCGGTGACTTCTTTAGTGAGCAGTGAAACTGTTGATGGCGTGCAAATGATCGACGCGGGAGGGATCGCGTCCGGATGCACCATTGTTCCAGGAGGCCAGCAGCAGGTAAATGACAGCGGAAGCGTGGTCGGAACGGTAGCTTATCAGAAAAACACCAGTGACATCAATGTGAATGTC
>JAEWSS010000093.1 GCA_023459755.1 Verrucomicrobiota bacterium
TCAAGACCGCTGCCTTAAACCACTCGACCATCTCTCCAGCGTGAAACGCTCCGCAAGTTCTATTTTCAGGCGGAGCGCCGGCGCGTGAATTAACACGCGCCCTTAATATGCCTTCTTCCGGCAAAAAATCAAGCCCGAGAACTCGCTCTCACCAGCAAATCTGCCAGTCGCTTCGTGAAATCCGCCAGATCGCTGAGTTCGCCGCCTTCCAACAGCACCGCCTGATCAAAAAGCGTCTTTATATCAGACTTCAGCTCCGGAGACTGCGCATCCTTCTTCAATTCTCCGTCCAGAATCCCGATCAGCGGATGTTTCGCGTTCAGCTCAAGTATCCGCTTGGTGTCCGGAACCTGCTGGTCCAGCGACTTCAGAATCTTCTCCATGTGCGCGTTCATGCCGAACTCCGGCGCCACCAGACAGCACGGACTGTCGGTCAACCGGCCGCTGAACCGCACTTCCGACACCTTGTCGCTCAGTTCGCTCTGCACATATTTCAGCAATTCAGCGTAATCCTTCGCCGCCTTTTCCGTGGTTTCGGCGATCTCTTTCTTGCTGGCGTCGTCCAGTTCCAGCTCGCCTTTACTGACCGACTTGAAATGCTTCTGGTCATACTGCATCATGGTCTGCATCACCCACTCGTCGATCGGGTCGGTCATGATCAGTACGTCGTAACCTTTGCCGCGATAGACCTCCAGCGTCGGCGACGCCAGCGCCTTGGCCTTGTTTTCGGCCGTGATGTAGTAAATGTCCTGCTGACCGTCCGGCATGGCGTTGACGTATTCACGCAGCGTGACCGGTTTTCCGGTGTTCAGCGACTCGTACAACACCAGATCCTGAATCTTGTCCATGTTGGCAAAGTCGTTGTAGAGGCCGATCTTGAGCATTTTTCCAAATTCCGCGAAAAACTTTTCGTAGGCGGTGCGTTCTGACTCCAGCAGCTTTTTCAGCTCGCTCAACACTTTTGCGGTGACCGCCTTTTGAATGCGTCCGATCAGCGGATTGTCCTGAAGGATTTCCCGCGAGACGTTCAGCGGCAGGTCGCTGGAATCGACTACGCCTTTGACAAACTGAAGGTAGTCGGGAATCAATTTTGTGCATTCGTCGGTAATGAACACCCGTTTCACATAGAGCTGAAGACCTTTTTTCTGGAAGTCCGGCATCAGGAAGTTATAGGGCATCTTCTCCGGGATGTAGAGCAGCGCCTTGAACTCGTTGGTTCCCTCGGCGGTCATCTGAATGCTTTTCCAGTACTTTCCGCCGGCGGAGAGGTGGGCGAAGAAGCTCTGATGCTCCTCTTCGGTGATGTCGGCAGGACTGCGCAGCCAGATGGCTTTCTGGGTGTTGAGCGTTTTTTCCTCGACGGTGACTTTGCCGTCTTTGTCGGTTATCTGCTGGTTCATCACGATCGGGTAGGCGATGTAGTCGGAATACTTGCGGATGATTTCGGAGACGCGCCAGTAGTCGAGGTACTCGACGGCGTCGTCCTTGAGGTGAAGTATCACGTCGGTGCCGACCTCGGCGCGTTCCGCCGCGTCGATGTCAAAAGACTCTTCGCCCCTGGAGCTCCAGCGCACCGCGTCGCAACCCTGTTTTTTAGACACGACTTCGACTTCGGACGCCACCATGAACGCCGAGTAGAAGCCGACGCCGAACTGACCGATGAGTTCCGGCAGTTCTCCGGCTTCTTTGCCGGACTTAACCGCCTCCGCGAACGCCTTGGTGCCGCTCTTGGCGATGGTTCCGAGGTTTTCGGCGATCTCGTCGCGGTTCATGCCGACGCCGTTGTCGCTGACCGTAAGGATTTTTTTGTCTTTATCCGCGTCGATACGGATCTGCCATGCGCGCGCGGTGTCCGGCTCGGTCAGGCTTGCGAATCTTGCCTTGTCAATCGCATCGGCGGCATTGGCCGCGAGTTCGCGCAAAAAAATGTCTTTATTGGAATAAAGGGAGTGAATCATGAGATCAAGCAGCTGCTTGACCTCGGTCTTGAACATGCATGCGCTCATAATATTGCCTCCTGTTGGTTCAAATTGTATAAATATAGCTTTTTTTTGCTGAATTTCAAATTAACGGACTGGAAAAAAACTGCAATCCGGCTTATAGTCTGTTATTCATATTTTATCTCACAACGGGAGACGGCATAATGGATGAACTCACAATGACCCAAAAGCTCGAACTGTGCTGCGAAGAGCTGGAAAAGATATTGAAAGAAAAAGATCCCGAAACCGGCAAGGCAAGGCGTTCCGAGCTGGAAACCGAATTCGAGAACTCCGCCTCCGCAATTTTAAGTGAACATCCGGAGGCCGCGGAAGAGGTTGAAAAGCTGAAGAAGCGGTTTGGCAAACTGAATAAGGAATACGCGTCGGTTCTGTTTCAACTCTACCAGACGCGCGACCTTGAGCGGTGGGAACATTATGCGCTCAAACTGAAAATCTGCCAGGAACTCGACGTGCTGAACGCGCTGCCGGACGAAAAAATGCCGGAAGCGGTGAAAAAACTTAAGGAACTGCGCGCCGGATGGGATGCGCTGGGGGCGGTTCCGCATGAGAAGTCGGCTGAAATATGGGAGGAATTCCGCAAAAAAAGCAATCACCTGAGCCGGCGCGTTAATGCCTGTTTTGTCAAGATTGACGCCGAGCGCAGCGCGGCCGATGAATGCAAAAAAGCGCTGCTCGAGGAAACGAAAGCGCTGTGCGTCAATCCGAATTATGCGGCGGTTACTCCGAAGATTAAGGAAATTCAGGCAAAATGGAAGGCGGCCGGCGTCGGACATATAAAACTCGACCGCGAACTGTTTGCGGAGTTCCGTCAGCTTTGCGACCGCTTTTTTGCCGACCGCAACGCCTTTTTCGCCGGCCGCAAAACCGTGTTGTCGGAGGCGTCCTCCCGCAAGAAGGAACTGATTGCCGCGGCGACGGCGCTGCAGGCCAATCCTCCGGAAAATCTCCGCCGCGCGGCGCAGGATTTGTACCGCGAATGGCGCGAGGCGCCTTACGCCGGGCGCGAAGATCAGAAACTTTATGAAAAATTCAAGGCGGCGATTGATGCGTTGTTCGCCGCCGATCACGCCGCGGAAAGCGCGATGGCGGATAAACTTGTAAAACTGACCGATCAGGCGTCCGCCTTGGCCGCCGGGATCGCCGCCGGAACCATGGACGCCGCCGCCGCCCGCGCCGCGTTGGGCGAACTGCGCGGCGCGGCTGCCGGCGCCGATTCCATGAACGGGCCGGAGATACGGCAGAAGCTGCGTCGCTTCTCGGCCGCGGCTTCCGGCGTTGAACGGGCACTGGACAATCTTCGGATCAGCGGCATGATTTCCGGCAACAACGCCAGACTTGCCGCGGAGAAGCTGCTGGCCGAACTGCTGGTCGCGGAAGAGGTCGCCGCGGACTTTGAAGAAAAATTGGCCGTCTATGAAAAAGAGGCCGGAGCCGCCGCCGCCGCCGAGGTGAAAAAACTCTCCGGTCGACCGGCGGACTACCGGAAGCGCCGAATGGCGGATTGGTCGGCCGCCCGTCGGTTGACGCTGGGCAATATGGAGAGTCGCCTGGGAATGAACGCCGGACTGGAGTCCAATCTCCAGCTGCTGGCGCTGGCACTCGAAAATGCGATCAAGGACAATTTTGCCGCCGGAAACGAGCCGGTCACCGCCGACACCGCCACCGAATTCATCCGCGAGTTTTTTGCTTCACCGCTGATGGCCGCTGACGGGTTTGACGACGTGTGCGCGTCATTCGCCGCCGTGCTGGAAAAAATTGCCGGTCAAATATCCGGAAAGTAGACTTGCAAAACGTTTCGATGCGAGTATAGTACATTCTTCAATGTGCAAATTGGAGGTGTGCTTTATGACAACAAATCGATTGAACCGCGCCGTACTGGCGGCTTTTGCCGCCGGTCTGCTGGTCGGGTGCGGCGAAGTGGCCGTTACGGCCGGGGCTGAAAAGAATATTGCTGAACCGCGTGAAATCCGGCTGGTGGCCCATCGCGGTGAATCGGCGCACGCGCCGGAAAATACGGTTCCATCCTACCGGCTGGCCTGGCGGAACGGCGCCTGTTGGGGCGCCGAGACCGATGTTTATCTGACCCGCGACAATGTTTTGGTATGCAATCACGACCCGACCACCGACCGCACCGCAAAACATCCGGGCAATATCCGCGAAATGACTTTAGCCGAACTGCGTCGTCTGGACGTGGGCAAATGGAAAAGTCCGCAGTGGACCGGAATTCAGATCCCGACACTGCGCGAGGTGCTGGATACCGTGCCGCCGGGGAAGCATGTTTTTGTTGAGATCAAGTCGGCCGGCACCGGTTTTGCCGCCGCCTATAACGAAGCGATGCTCGGCAGCGGCGTGCGCGACGATCAGGTGACCATAATTTCATTTTCCGGCGATGAACTGCGCAACGTCCGGCGCGACCTGCCGCATGTGCGGACTCTGCTTTTGACGTCGGTCAAGCGCGGTGAGGACGGCCGGGTGACGCCGTCTGCCGATGAAATGATCGCGATTCTGCGCGATCTGGACGTTACCGGAGTGGATCTGTATCCAAACGGAATGTGCATCGACGCCGAATATGTGAAGGCTGTTCATGACGCCGGGTTTGAATTTCATGTCTGGACGTTCAACACCGTGGATGCGGCGCTGCCGCTGTACGAAATGGGCGTCGA
>JAEWSS010000094.1 GCA_023459755.1 Verrucomicrobiota bacterium
GTGGTATGACGGTAAAATGGAAGGACGCATGAATTTGAAGATTTTTCCGATTGCGCCGGCCGGAGGCTTTGGAGATATTGAAAGAACGCCGCGCCCGGAATCGCAGGAATGACAAAACGTTGAAACGCCGGCGGCCGACGAAATGCCGGTGCCGGCGTTATGCGAAAACGGACGGCTCAGAAGTCGAAGCAGAGCCGGAGTTCGGTGAACGGGCGCACCTTGGCGTTGGCGACCGCGACATGTTCCGGATGTTCAGCGTAGACCTTCAGCGCCGCCGCGTCGGTGAAACTTGACTCGAGCATGAGGTCGGTGTTGGAGCTTGGCAGGGCGGCGGTATGAACCTGAATGTCCAGCAGGCCGGGAATTTTACCCTTCAACCCCTCCAGGCCGGACTTGATTCCGGCGATCACCGTTTCTTTTTCCGCGTCCGGCATGGCTTTTAGTTTCCAGAGAATAATATGACGGGTCATTTTTTTGCTCCCTCCGCAACACGGCGGAATTGTTTTTTTTACAAGACGATTGCATAATAATATAGCTGTCGGCGGCGGTTCGGCAAGTGTTATTTTTTTTCCGACGGCTGTTTTTCCCAGTCGAAGCCGGAAAATACCGGACTGCCGGTGTAATGGCGGGGAACGGTTTTACCGCTCAGAACTCCAAGAATGCCTTCGGCCAGCGTCTCCTGTTCAAGTTCGCCGGGATAAGTGACGATCGGCGCAATAAAGCCGCAGCGTTCCCGGACTTCGGAAACGATGTCGTCAAAGCGCACCAGACCGCCGGTCAACAGAATAGCGTCGGCTTTACCGCTCAGAACGGTCGCCATGGCCCCGATTGATTTGCAGAGCTGGTAAATCATCGCCTGCCAGATCAGCGCGGCTTTGGGGTCGCCCAGCTCGACGCGGCGGTGGATTTCGTCCGCGTTGGAGGTCCCGAAATGACTGACGAACCCGCCGGAACGCGAACACATGGCACGGACTTCGGCGATGGTGTGGGCCTCGAGATAGTTGAGCAGTTCAATCACCGGAACGCTGCCCAGTCGGGTCGGGGTGAACGGTCCGTCTCCGCCGGCGCCCTCGGTTCCGTCAATCATCCGGCCGTTGGAGTGGACGCCGACGGTGATCCCGCCGTCGATATGGCAGACGATGAAGCGGCACTCCTCATAGTGTTTGCCGAGTTTTGCGGCATGCAGACGCGCCACGGCTTTCTGGTTGAGCGCATGGGTCTGCGCGCGACGGTAGACGCCGGCGATGCCGGTGATGCGGGCGAGGTCGCAAAGTTCGTCCACGTTGGTTGGATTCATGGTGTATGCCGGTTTCTTGATGCGTTGGCCGAGTTCCCAGGCGACCATAACGCCGAGTTTTGCGGCGTGATCGCTGCCGCCCTTGTCGGCGGCGGTGTCGTCAACAAGGCGGCGGTCGATGATTATTACGCCTTCCGGCTGGGAAAACGCGCAGCCGCCGCGTCCGGCGATGGCGTCGATGTCATCGAGGTCGATATGATGTTTCTTCAGCAGGTCAAGGGTGACGGCGGTGCGGAACGGAACCTGATCGTTGACGGATGCGAATTTCAGAAGTTGCGGCGCGTCGTGAAAGATGCTTTCGGTAAACAGCGGTGTCCCGCCCCGGAAAACGCTGATTTTTGTTGAGGTGGAGCCGGGATTGATAATCAGCAACAGTGGATTTTCGCAATTCATATATATTCAACTCCAAAATCAAAAAAACTGCAGAGGACGATCCTGTGATAAAAAAGTCAAAGCATTACACTTTGAATTTCCCGATGTTACAGTGGTAGCCACATGCTCAGCCCGCGAACCAGATAAAGTCGCATTACTCTCTGCATCAATAAACTGGCGAAGCTGTGCAATATTGGTTTCATTTTCATAGTCTGTGTTGTTTATCACCTGTTTTTTTAGAAAACTGTAACCTTCGGATTGCCGCAGATTACACATAATAATACGGGATTCTCTATCCGCGTCTTCAAATGGCGCGCGGCAGAATATCCAGTATTTCTTCAGCTATACTGCATACTGATTCCTCAGGTCAATTTCGCCAGTTGCTGTAAAATCAAATTCAACGATGTCAACGTAACCGGTTTTTGCAGAACGGCGTCAAATTTGCTGTCGCTTACGTCCAAAGTCACATCCGCCGTAACCACCACAATTTTGACCCCGGAAAATTCCGGAATCGAACGAATTTTATCAGCCAGGTCCTTGCTGTTCATCTCCGGCATCCACATGTCCGTGAAAACATAATCCACCGGCTGAGAATGCATGATGGACAATGCTTCTCTGCCCGATGTCGCGTTCATTACGGAAAGTCCAACTTTCCGAAACATCGCACTCATAACTTTCAGATTTAGAGGAACATCATCTACGAGAAGGATATTTTTGTTGATCGCGGCCGGTTTCGCATCATCCGAAATATTCTTGACTTCGCAATCCGGGGCGGCAACAGAAATATTATTTAAGGTCAGAGTGAATACAGATCCCTTTCCTATTTCACTGTCCAACGTGAGCTGTCCTCCCATGAACTCCGCCAATTTGCGGGCAATCGTCAACCCGAGGCCGGTTCCCTGATATACTTTGGAATCGCGGATTGCGTCCTGCTGCACAAAAGGCTCAAAAATCTTTTTCTGATTATCTTTTTCAATGCCGATACCAGTATCGGCCACTTGAATGGTCAAAGAATTCGAACGATATAGAACCGTCACGGAAATACTTCCAGAGTCGGTATATTTTATGGCGTTTCCAAGCAAATTCAATAAAATTTGTTTGATCTTTAGTTCATCAGCCACCAGCACAGGCAGATCGGACGGCACAATAAAATTCAAAGAGAGCCCCTTTGAGGCTGCCAGCTGCCGGACTATTGTTTCCAACTCCTTAAGCATTACATCCAGCTTGAGCGGCACGGAGGCAAGCTTCATGGAACCTGTTTCCAACTTTGAAAAATCGAGGATGTTATTAATCAGTGCAAGAAGCGCCTTGCTGGAATGGCTGATTCCCTCTATATATTCCTGCTGTTTTTCATAAGATAATGTTCCATCCGACATTAATTCCGTAAATCCGATAATCGCATTCAACGGGGTTCGAAGCTCATGGCTCATGGTTGCCAGAAATGCGCTTTTGGCGCGGACTGCGACAAGCGCTTTTGCTTGTGACTCTTCCAGTTTCGACAGATATATCTGCCGGAAAAGCACCATTTCAATCATATTGCTGATGTTGGGGATCATGCGCATGAGTGAAGCATGCGGCGGTTGTATATCCTTATCTTTGTAAATAAGGCTCCAGCAACCCCATAGTTCCCCCTGAAAATTGATTGGCATGGAATATAATTTTACTACCCCGCTTCGACGCATGACTTCCTGCCAAAAAGCGGAAACACAATCTAAGTTGACATTGTTCTCCACATCGTAATATGTCGGTTCATGTTGATTCTTCAACTTGATAAACCATGGTTCAGTCGTTGAAATCGGAGCCTTATGAAAATCCTGTTTGATGGGGCGTGAAGTTGGGGAATGATATTCGCCAATGATTTCCATACAGCTTTCTTGCATGTCAAAATGTGTCAGATAACTCCGTTCTCCATTAAAAAATTCGCAAAATATTTTAAGAATTGTCTCAACGGATTGTTTCTGTTCATGATCCGGCATGATTGCATTCAAACAAGTAAGCAGAAGTTGCTGTTCTTGCATGAGTAGATACTGTTGTTCCACATCCAGATCCACCATTAGAACGGCGGCACGGCCTGAAATCTTTCTGGACAAGCGTACAAGAAAGCCGCGCCGATGAACTCCGTTCAGG
>JAEWSS010000095.1 GCA_023459755.1 Verrucomicrobiota bacterium
GAATAAAATAGAGTTTGCCGACGAACGCGGCCGCCGCCGGATTTGGGAGGCGGCGGATCGGCTTGGTTCCAACGGAGCCGCCGTGATAATCGGCCACCTGATGCCGTCCAACCGGGTGGTTCTGACCCGGCAGTTCCGTCCGCCGGCCGGCAGATATGTACTCGAATTTCCGGCCGGACTGATCGAACCCGGCGAGTCGGCGGAGGAGACCGCGAAGCGCGAACTGCTGGAGGAGACCGGATTCGCCGGACTGCTCAGTTTCTGTGCGCCTCCGGCCTATTCTTCAGCCGGTCTAAGCGGTGAAAGCTCGGTCATCGCCATCATTGAAATAAACGATTTCGACTATCCGGACGGCATGCCGAAAAATCATCAGGAGGACAGCGAAAATATTGAAGTTTTTGCGGTGAAAATCAATGAGTTGGCCGCATTTCTGAAAAAGCGCTCCGCCGACGGCGACGGCGTGGACTCAAAACTGCTGACCTTCGCAATGGCACAGGAATTTTTCCATGTCTGAACCGCTGTTGAACATCGCTGAACCGGCCGCCGCCGAAGCGGTTGAAAAAGTCGCCCGACTGGTGAAAGAGGCCGGAGGACGGGCCTACGTTGTCGGCGGCGCGGTGCGCGACGCGCTGACCGGAACCCAGTGTCACGACCTCGATGTGGAGGTTTTCGGTCTTTCGCCTGAAAAACTGGCCGCCGCGCTGGAAAAAGAGTTCAAGCTGAATCTGGTCGGCTCCAGCTTCGGCGTGATGAAACTTTCCGGCGTCGACGTCGATGTGGCCATCCCGCGGCGCGAAAATAAGACCGGAAGCGGACACCGCGGCTTTTTAATGGAATTCGATCCGTCGCTGACGCTGTCCGAGGCGGCGGCGCGGCGCGACTTCACGGTTAACGCAATTATGTACGACCTTGACGACCGGAGAATCGTCGATCCGCACAACGGCCAACGCGACCTGCGCGACGGCATCCTCCGGCCGGTAAGCAGCCATTTTTCCGAAGATCCGCTTCGCGTGCTGCGCGCCATGCAGTTTCTCGCCCGGCTGAAATTCACTCCCGCGCCGGAACTGGTTGAGGTCTGCCGGAAAATGACGCCGGAAAATCTCCCGGTCGAGCGGATCGGCGAAGAGTGGAAAAAATTGCTGCTGAAAGGGCTGGAACCCTCCCGCGGACTCGATTTTCTGCGCACCTGCGGCTGGATCGATTTTTATCCTGAATTGAAATATTTAATAGGATGTCAACAATACCCGAAATGGCATCCCGAAGGCGATGTGTGGCAACATACCCTGCTGTGTCTTGACGCCGCCGCAAAAATGCGGGACACGGCGGACGGACGCGACGATCTCATTTTTATGCTTTCAGTTCTATGCCATGATTTTGGCAAACCGTCAACTACGGTTTTCGAGCCGGACGGACGAATCACCAGCAAAGGTCACGAAGAGTCCGGAGCCGAACCCGCCGAGCGCTTTCTCGCCCGACTTTTCCGCGACGCGTCCATCGCTCCCGACGTTCTGCCGATCGTGGAAAACCACCTAAAACCTTACAGTTATTTTTACAACCACGCCGGCGACCGCGCCTTTCGCCATCTCGCGGTGCGGGTCAGGCGGTGCGATTTGCTGGCAAAGGTGGCGCTGGCCGACTCGTCCGGCCGCCCGCCGCTGCCGCCCGACCGCGAACCGGTCGAGTGGTTCATGAAAAAAATCCGCGATCTGGAACTCGCCGCCGGCGCCCCCAAACCGCTGATCATGGGACGGCACGTTCTTGAACTCGGCGTTGCTCCCGGCCCGGCGGTCGGCCGCCTGACCGCCGCCTGCTACCAGGCCCAACTCGACGGCAAGTTCTCAACGCTGCCCGACGCGCTGACCGCTCTCAGGACGCTGATAAACGATCTAAAGTCATAAAAAATCGTTTTTTACGCCTTTTTCGCTTGAAATTTTGCGGAAAACCGTTAAAGTTCTCTTTGTACTTATAGAACGATCAAACCACCATGGAGAAATAACGTGGCAAGAGACAACCGCTACATTCTCGAACTGCTGATGGAAAACGGCCTGCTGACCAAGGAACAGGCCGACAACGCAGTCGAATATGCGAAAAACCATTCCAACGAAGAACAGCACATGGACGCGGTTGACGCGATCAAGCTGCTCAATTATGTTCCGGAAGACGTCTACCTCCAGCTGCTCGCCAACGAGTACGGCATGGAGATCATCGATCTGAACAACTACGACATCCCGGAAGAGGTTCTCGCCTCGCTGACACCGGACATCGTCAGCACCTACAACGTGGTCCCGGTGATGAAACACGACGACACCCTGACCGTGGCCATGAGCGATCCGACCGACATGGACACCCTCGACGCCCTCCGCTATATGCTCGGCCACGACGTTGACGCGGTCATCGCCCCGGCCAGCCAGATACAGCGCATCATCGACCGCCATTACCACACGCTGGCCGAAACCATGTCAAAATTCATGGACGGACTCGACACCGCCGGAGCCTCCGCCGCCGACAAGGGCGGAATCGGCGCACTGGCCGGCACCAAAGAGGTGTACAGCGACGACGAAGCCTCGGTTGGTCGCCTGATCTCCCTGATCATTTCCGAGGCGCACAATCTGCGCGCATCCGATATTCACCTCGAACCGATGGAAAAAGACTACCGCATCCGCTACCGCATCGACGGTGTTCTGCACAAGATGGAGTCGCCGCCGAAGTTTCTTCAGGCCAGTCTTACCAGCCGGCTTAAAATCATGGCGCGCATGGACATCACCGAAAAACGCATCCCGCAGGACGGTCGTATCCAGATCGCGATCGGCGACAAGGAGCTTGACCTCCGCGTTTCCGACATCCCGACCACCCACGGCGAATCCATCGTCATGCGTATTCTGGACAAGGCCAGCATCCAGCTCGACATTCCGAAACTCGGCTTCTTCGCCGACGACCTTGAAATCGTCCAGCGCATCATCAACTACCCGGACGGCATCTTCCTGGTCACCGGCCCGACCGGTTCCGGTAAAACCACCAGTCTGTACGCCTTTTTGAACTCGATCAACACCGTGGCCCGCAAGATCATCACCGTGGAAGACCCGGTGGAATATCTGCTCCCCGGCATCAACCAGGTTCAGGTGGACCGCACGGTGGACATGACCTTCGCCGCCGCACTCCGCGCCATGCTGCGTCAGGCGCCGAACATCATCATGGTCGGTGAAATTCGAGACTTGGAAACCGCCGAAATCGCCATCAACGCCGCCCTCACCGGTCACTTGGTGTTCAGCACGCTGCACACCAACGACGCGCCGGGCGCCATTACCCGACTCATCGATATGGGCGTACAGCCGTTCCTGGTCGCCTCCTCGGTGCGCGCGGTCATGGCTCAGCGGCTGCTGCGCCGGGTATGCAAATACTGTATGGAAGAGGTCAAGCCGACCGCGATGGAAATGCGGCTGCTCGGCCTTCCCGCCGACTACGCGGAAAACCGCAAATTCTACAAGGGTCGCGGCTGCGAACGTTGCGGACACACCGGATACAAGGGACGTATCGGCATCTATGAAATCTTTACCATCACGCCGGACATCGGCGCTTTGATCTTCAGCAACCAGCCGGCCGCCGCCATTCGCGACGCCGCGCGGCGCAACGGAATGCGCACCCTGCGCGATGACGCGATCCGCAAGGCCGAAGCCGGCGTTTCAACGCTGGAAGAGGTCATCCGCGTGACCATGATGGATGAAGAATAAGGACAAAAAGTTTTAACATAGGAAAAAGATTATGCTCGATTCCGCCAGCCAGGCGCTGCGCGACCTGCTCCTTCAGGAGGGGGTTGCGACCGAGGCGCAGTTAAACGAGATGGAGGAGGAACAGTCCCGTTCGGGAAAAAGCCTCTTCGAGGTGGTGGTGGATTTTGGCCACATCAGCGAGACGGAGCTGATGCGGCTGATCGCCAACAGCCTCAACACCGAGGTGGTAGACCTCGAAAACATCGTGATCACCGGCGACACTATTGCGCTGATGACTCCGGACACCGCCCGCACCTATGGCGCGATCCCGGTGGAGTTTTCCGACGGCATTTTGCGGGTTGCCCTGCGCGAACCGTTGAATTATCAGCTTCATGACGACCTGCGCTTCATTCAGGGTACGGACATTATTCCGCTGGTGGCGCCGCCGGAACAGATCGACACCTCGCTCGAAAAATATTATCCGCCGGACATGAGCACGGTGCGCGATGTGCTGGAAGTGCTGAAAACCGAGGAAAAAAACACCGGTCTGGATGACATCGACCTCAGTGCCGCCAGTGAAGCCCCGATCGTCAAATATGTGGACGCGGTCATCAGTCAGGCGATCAAGGACAAGGCGTCCGACATTCACTTCGAGCCGTTTGAAAAAGAGTTCCGCATCCGCTACCGGGTGGACGGCGCACTGTATGAAATGCCGCCGCCGCCGCTGACGCTGGCCTCGGCGATCATCAGCCGCATCAAGATTTTGAGCAATCTCGACATCGCTGAACGCCGGATTCCGCAGGACGGTCGTATTCAGAAGCGCTACGCCGGACGGCCGGTCGACCTCCGCGTCTCCTGTCTGCCGACCACCCACGGCGAATCGGTGGTGCTCCGCGTGCTCGACCGCACGGTGGTGAACCTGCAGCTCGACTCGCTCGGCATCAACACCACGGTGCTGGAAAAACTGCGCGAAATGATCCATCTGCCAAACGGCATTCTGCTGGTGACCGGCCCGACCGGTTCCGGAAAAACCACCACGCTGTACTCCGCGCTGAGCGAAATCAACGTGATCGGCGACAAACTGCTGACCGCCGAAGACCCGGTGGAATACGATATCGAGGGACTGATTCAGGTGCCGATCAACGATGCGGTCGGAATGACCTTCCACCGGGCGCTGCGGGCGTTCCTGCGTCAGGACCCGGACCGCATCCTCGTCGGTGAAATTCGTGACTTCGAGACGGCGCAGACCGCGATTGAAGCGTCGCTCACCGGTCACTTTGTGTTCAGCACGCTGCACACCAACGACGCCGCCGGCGCGATCACCCGACTGGTCGATATGGGCGTGGAACCGTTTCTGGTATGCTCAAGTCTGGTCGGAGTTCTGGCGCAGCGGCTGATCCGCCGCGTCTGCCCGAACTGCAAGACCGCCTATGTGCCGAGCGACGAGGAACTCGCCCGGCTCGACCTCGACCGCACCGACCTCGGCAACCGTAAATTCTTCTACGGCCGCGGCTGCCCGGTCTGCAACCACACCGGATACAAAGGGCGGAAAGCGATCACCGAGCTGCTGGTCATCACTCCCGAAATCGTGGAGCTGATCTCCACCAACGCGCCGTCCGGAGCGATCCAGGCCAAGGCGCGCGAAAACGGCATGACCACCGTGCGCGAAGACGGGCTGATGGCCATTCTGAACGGCGAGACCTCGGTGGACGAAGTCCTGCGTTATACTTAAAATCAACTCTGAGGATATATTGCTATGATTGAAATGACCGATTTGCTTCAGCTGGTGGTTGACGAAGGCGTCAGCGACTTGCATATTGAAGTTGGCGCGCCGCCGCTGGTGCGCCTGCACGGCGAGATCACTCCGCTCGATCTGCCCTGCCTTACGCCGCAGGACACCGAACGGCTGATCAAAGCCATCTGTTCCGACGCGCACCTGCAGCAGATTCAGGCGGTCGGCACGGTTGACCTTGGTTTTGCTTTCGGCGACCAGGCCCGTTTCCGTGTCAGCGCATTCAAGCAGAAGGGTTTCTACGGCACGGTGCTGCGCCAGATTCCGAACAAGCTCATGACGCTGGAGGAGATCGGTCTGGGCGACCGTATCCGCGACCTGCTTTACCGTCCGCGCGGTCTGGTTCTGGTCACCGGCCCGACCGGTTCCGGCAAGTCCACCACGCTGGCCACAATGATCGACATCATCAACCAGGAGCGCGCCTGCCACATCATCACGATCGAAGACCCGATCGAATTCTACCATAATCATAAGAAGAGCGTGGTGATCCAGCGCGAAATCGGCGCCGACACCACGAGCTTCAAAGAAGCGCTGCGGCGCGCGCTGCGTCAGGACCCGGACGTGATTCTGGTCGGTGAAATGCGCGACCTGGAAACCATGGAAGCGGCGGTCACCGCCGCCGAAACCGGTCACCTGGTGTTCGGCACTCTGCACACCACCGGCGCGGCGCGTACGGTGGACCGTATTGTTGACGCCTTCCCGACCAACCAGCAGCAGCAGATTCGTACGCAGCTGGCCTCGTCGCTGGTGGCGGTGATCAGTCAGGTGCTGCTCCATCGCGGCGACAAACCGGGACGGGTGGCCGGATTCGAGGTGATGATCTCCACGCCGAGTATTCAGGCGCTGATCCGCGACAACAAGACATTCCGTATCACCAGCGAACTCCAGACCGGCGCAAAATGGGGCATGTACACGCTGGACAGCTATCTGGTTGACCTGTACGCCAAGGGGCGCATCACCTACGGAGAACTGATCACCAAGTGTCAGGACGAAGAGGCCATTCTGGAAAAGCTCAAGCAGATGCAGCTCGACGGCATGCTGGAAAACGCACTGAAATAAGAAATTATATAAAGGAAAAACCGCATGGCAACCTACGTATACAC
>JAEWSS010000096.1 GCA_023459755.1 Verrucomicrobiota bacterium
GAACAGCATCGCACCGCAGGAGCCGACCACCCCGGGAATCAACAGCCACCAGCCAAAGGCGGATTCAATCCCCGTCCACATTTCCATCGTCCGCAGAATGCCGTAGAATCCCAAGTTGTTCATCGCCGCCGACATCATCGCCGAAACCGGCGCCGGAGCCGCCGAATGCGCCGACGGCAGCCATACATGTAGTCCGGCAAGACCGATTTTCAGTCCAAATCCGGTCAACGCCAGCAAAAATATCGCCGTCCGCCATTCCGCGCCGAACGGACTTCCTCCCAGGATAAACATCGGAATCAGCAGCGCCGCCCCGGCGTTGACCGACAGAAAATATATCCAGCCGGATCGACAGACATCCGCCGAACCGCGCTCAAACGCCACCAGCAGAAAACTGGAAAACCCCATCAGTTCCCAGGCCGCCAGAAAAAATACCGGCGTCCCCCAGCCGGCCAGCGGCACCAGCAGCAGTGCCGAACACATAACGTTGAAGAACAGCCAGAATTCGCCTTTGCGCCGGACATCATGCACATAGTTGACCGCATGCAGTGCGCACAGTGGAGACAAAATGAGTATCGGCAGTAAAAATATCGCCGACAGCACGTCCAACCGGAAGTCAATTCCGAAACAGCTGAACCCGTCGGCGCCGCCGCCAAACCATACCAGATGACGCAACACCGGAAAAAGACCGGCGCAAGCACCGATCACCACACTACCGGCGCCAATTACATCCGTCAGCTTTCGCCGCCGACGAAAACAAAATGCGGCCAGCGCCCCGATCGTCGGCAGCAACACTGAAACCAGCAGCAGAACCATTGAATCCCGTCCCTCCAGATTTTTGAAATAAGAAGCCTAAAATATAGCACGTTTTCAGCTTTTTTCAAGTCCTTAGTCCGACCGGGAACAGACGGGATCACAGCATCAATGCAGCGATAACAAAGAAAAATGGATTTTTTTGAAAAATGAAATTATCGAATTCGACGCCGACACGTCAGAGGTCGAAGCCTTTTTCGTCAAAATATTCGACGGCAAGTTTAGCCAGCATTTCACGGTCGGCCATGACCACCACGCCGTCCGCCGCCGCAATCGCCGTATTGCCGCGCGGCAGCACAAACTGCGCCCCGCGACGAATCAGCATCACCAGCGCACCGGGCGGAAGTCCAATCTCCGCCAGCGTTTTTCCAACCAGTTTTGAACCTTCATGAACCGAAAATTCATACATTTCACTGTTCAGACCGGCCGACTCCTCAAGCTCCAGCGGCAGTTTCGTCCGGTCGCTCAACGGGCGGTCCAAATGCAGAAGCCGGGCTACCGGCATCAGCGTCTTGCCCTGCAGCAGCACCGACGCAATCACAATGAAAAACACCACATCGAACAACAGCACCGAATTTTCAACCCCCGCCACCAGTGGAAACGTGGCCAGCACAATCGGCGCCGCCCCGCGCAAACCGACCCAGGAAATCAGGGTGCGCTCAGTCCACGAATAATGACTGAACAGCATGCACAGATAGACCGCCACCGGCCGCGCCACAAAAATCAGCACCGCCGCCAGCGGAACCGCGTATATCGCAACCCCGGGAAGATTGGCCGGCGTAACCAGCAGACCAAGCACCAGAAACATCATCACCTGCATCAGCCAGGCAATTCCGTCGTGAAAACGCACCAGCGCCCGTTTATGCGAAAATTTCAGGTTGCCCATCACCAGCCCGCACACATAGACCGCCATGAAGCCGTTGCCGTACACCGCCTCGGTCACACCATACACCCCAATGACCAACGCAATGCCAAGCACCGAATAAAGCCCTTCAAATTCAAGGTCGATCCGGTCAAAAATCCAGCGCCCGCAACGCCCGAACAGCCAGCCGGACAGTATCCCCACCCCCATCTTCAACATAAACCACGGCAGTATCGTCCAGTATCCGGCCCCGCCGGGATCAAGCATGGCGCCAATGAAAAACAGCGTAAGAAAAGCGGCCATCGGATCGTTCGATCCGGACTCAAGCTCCAGCAGAGGCTGAAGTCCGCCGCGCAGACTGACACTCCGGGAGCGCAGAATTGCAAACACCGCCGCCGCGTCGGTCGAAGAGACAATACAACCGAGCAGCAGGGCGTAGCTCCAGCTCCAGTCCGGAAACAGGAAATAAGCCGCCGTCCCCAGCACCACCGCGGTCAGAAGCACGCCGACGGTGGCCAGCAAAGCTCCGTAGCTCAGCGATTTGCGAATGGCACGGAAATTCGTGTCCAATCCGCCGGAATAAAGAATATAACACATCGCCACCGTGCCGACAAAATTGGCCAGTTTTGCATCGTTGAATTCAAAATGCAGACCGGCCAGCATGCCGACGCCGAGAAACAGCAAAAGCGTGGGAACATTGAAGTGACTTGAGATCTTTGTCGATATGATACCGAGTACCAAAAGGATGGAAACCAACGCCAAAAAAATCGGAATCAAAGACAAATCACCCATCATACGCCATCCTCCGCAATCACTCGATTGATCAGTTGTGTTTTAATTGACGCTCCAACTGCGTCAACGAACGACGCAGCATTTCCGACTCGCCGCACAACTGCGGCACTCTCTCCATTGCATTCAACACCGTCGCGTGGTTCTTTCCA
>JAEWSS010000097.1 GCA_023459755.1 Verrucomicrobiota bacterium
GGTGATGGCGGAGTTTTTCAACCGGGTCAGCACCGGAGTGCAGAGTTTTGATGCGGAAAAACGGCGGATCATCGGGCGCGACTGTTCGGATCGGGCAATTGAAACCGCGCTGGAACTTTTGGCGGCGCAACCGTTTGAACACCGTAATATCGATCTGATCTACAACATTCACGGGCAGACGCCGGAGCAGTGGCGGCGCGATCTGGAATCGGCGCTGAAGTGGCCGGTTGACCACCTGTCCTGCTATGCGCTGACGCTCGACGAGGCGGGGGGGAATCCGGATGACCGGTTCGGGGAACGCGAGGCCGAATTATCGGAAGTTACGCTGGAAACGGTTTCAACGCTGCTGCCGCGCTACGAGATCAGCAATTATGCGAAGCCGGGATGCGGCTGCCGCCACAATCTGAACGTCTGGCGAGGCGACACTTATTTAGGCGTCGGCCCCGCGGCGGCGAGTTTTGACGGCACGGACCGCTTTAAGCAGATTGACAGCATCGACCGCTGGCTGGCCGGCGAACCGCCGGAATACAACCGTCTGGCTTCGGCGTCGCGCGAGCGTGAAATTTTTGCGTTCAACCTGCGGACGGTTGCCGGCTGGCGGCGTGGCGATTGGCCGTGGAGCTGGAAAAACGCATTGGCGCTGGCCGGCGAAAACGCCGCGCTTCATCCGGAGTTCTGGACGATCGCCGCCGACTCGATACGGTTGACCGCCGCCGGACTGGACTTCTGGGATCTGGTTGCCGGTGAACTGCTTGATGACTGATTTTGCCTTTTCTTCTCCTTAACACTTTTATTTATTCGCGTTTGTGCTATATTTTTCACCAAAAATAATGTGGGGCTATGGGTTATGAGTTTTTTCGACCGTTTTGCCGGATTGTGGCTCCGTCACCGTCGGGCGCTGGTTTTCTGTGGAACGTTCATATTGCTGTCGCTGAACCTGTGGAGCAATGAAATTGTCCGGCTGGATGTGCGGTTTGCGCTGATGGTTCAGGAGATGGCGGTGCGCCCGGTCGGCTGTTTCCCGACAATCAACGGTCAACCCTATTGCGACTACCTTTCGGCAATGCCGTTTTTTTCCTATCTGGTCTCCGGCGGCGGACGCTGGCTCAATTATTTCACACTGGCGCTGCCGACGCTGCTGTTTAGCGCGTATATTGCGCTGAAGGTGTTCGACATCGGCGAAGCCCTGCGCCGGAACGCCGGCTGGCTCGCGGTGATGATGCTTCTGTTTTGCTATGAGTATGTTAACCTGACCCGGACGCTGAGTCTGGACATTGCGGTGGCGGCGGCGGCGGCGGCAATCGCCGGCGAACTGCTGGCGTCGCGGGGGGGCGGTCGGCCGCGGCATTGGCTGATTGCCGTGTGGCTGATTTTCGCTTTTGCCGTCCGTGGGCCGATGGGGATTTTTATGACCGGCGGTGTGCTCGGCGGAATATTGGCGGCGAAGGCCGAATGGAAGATGCTGATCTGCTGGGCGGTCGGCGGTGCGGCGGTGGCGGCGTCATGTGCGGCGGCGCTGTTCGGCTGGATCATGCACACCGGCGGCCGCGAACTGCTGGACTGGGCGTGGGAGTGGCAGGTTGCCAGTCGTTTCAGTGAAAACAAAAGCCACATCTATTATTTTACCGATGCGGTGGGGTCTTATGCTCCGCTTTATCCTCTGGCGCTGGCGGTGTTTGCGCTGTCCTGGCGGCAAATCTTCACCGGCGGAACCGGGCGGACGGCGGTGTTTTTGCGGGCGTTCATGCTGTGGTATCTGCTGCCGACGCTGGCGGTGAGCATTCCCGGCTGTATGCATTTGCGTTATATCGCACCGGCACTTCCGGCGATGGCGCTGGCGGCGGGATATGGAATGGCGGTGATTGCCGGACTGCCGGGCGGTGCGACACTGAAACGGGTGCTGGAAATTCTGGCGCGGTTTGCGGTTCCGGCAATCTGCGCGGCGGTGGCGGCGGCCGGCGTGGTGTGGGCGGTGTGGTTTGGTCAGGGGGCGGCGGCGCTGACGGCGGCGGCGGCGGCGGTTTTTCTGTTTTGGCTTTGGCGGCGGATCAACTGCTCCGGCGAGGCGGCATGGCTGAAAACGGTGTCCGGATTGGGCGTTGGAATGGCGCTGTTGACGGCCGGAATCCTGTCTCCGCTGGACTCGATCATCGCCGGAAGCCGGGATTTTGTCAAAAAGTGTGAAGTGCGGCGCTCCGGCGGGATCTGGTTTTTGAATATCGGCGTTGATCACGACGATCTGAAGTATGTGATCGGTGCGGCGCCGGAGAAGCGTGCCGGAATCCATTATTTGATGGACAAACCGCTGCCGGACAAACTGGCGAAGATGTACCCGGTGGGCGGCGGAATCGAACAGCTGGCGGTTCTTCCGCCGGACAGTCTGGTGCTGGTGCGGCGCGACAAGTGCGTGAACATTCTGGAATCGCCCTATGCCGTCGGCTGGAGTGAGCTGGCGACCGGGTTGTTGGGTCGGCGTGAGTTTGTTTTATTATCAAGGTCTGCAAAATGAGGAACTGGATTTGCTGCACCGCTGCCGCGCTGTTTTTGACGGCCGGGTGCGCGTCCGACGTGGAGAACGGGAAAATGACGGAACACGGAAAACTTTTTCTGGCGATGGCCGACCTGGAAGCCGGCGGGGTGGCGCGTATTGATGATGAATTGAATATGCACGACATGTTGCCGCTTCCCGGGGTTAATTATCTGATTCTGCACGACGGCACGGTTTACGGCGCGATCGATGACGGCCGTTCGGTCGGCGTGGCGGCGATCCGCGACGGTAAGGTGCTGAAAATCGAACGCGGCGAAG
>JAEWSS010000098.1 GCA_023459755.1 Verrucomicrobiota bacterium
ATGCAGCGGCCCGATCACAATAGCGTCCGGCAGCTGACAATAATAAATCAGAAAACGGCCGGCGATCGCCGGAAACAGCGCGTAGTTCAGCAGTCCGGCCAAAAAAGAAATCATTCCGGTAAAGATGCGGAACCGGCGTGAATAGCGTTTTTCCAGCAGCTGCGCCATGGTCAACACCCGCGTTTCGCGGTAACGGTAGTTGACAAATCCGGTGATTGCCATAATCCAGATTACCGCATACAGCAAATTCTGCCAGTAGAAAAAGCTCCAGCCGGACTTGTAGTACATCTCGCAGTAACTTATGACGGTAATCATGCCGAGCATCGCCTCGCCGGAGGCAACGCCGATCAAATAACGGCCGGCGCAGCGCCCGGCGGAAAGAAAATCGGACACCCCGGTCACATAAGATTTTGCACGAACCCCGATCCAAACGATCGCCACAAACGGAATCGCCACCACAAGGTAATCGATCCAGCTCATTCCGGCAACACTCCTTCCACTGTGTCAGTGTTTTTCGGCCTCTTTTTTCAACCGGTCGAGATCAGACTGGGCGAACTCGACGACTTTCTCAAATTTTGCTATATTGTCCAGACTGACATCCATTAAAGTTTGATGCGCCTCCACCACCGCTTCCGCCGCGCCAAGCTGATCGGAATTGGCGTTTCCGGTCACCGAAACTCCGTTGTCACCGCCGCCGACAGCGGAGGCGCTCATCACGAACTTGAACCTTTTTTCAACGCCAAGACCGCGAAGCAGCGCCCGGCAGTAGTCGGAGGCGTTCATCACTTCCAGCGGCAGATTGATTTTCTGGGCGCGCATGGAAAGCATGGTCAACAACCCCATGAAAGTGCTGTCCATGCTTTCGCACTCGGCCATATCAATCACAATTCCGGCACATGCCGGACTGAGATTTTTGGCAAACGAGCGCAGCGGCATGCCGCACTCGAAGTTGGCGCGGCCAAAGACGCGAATGGTGGACACGCCATTGTTTTCCGCAATAGTCAAATCCGCTTTTGCCATGATGAAGCCCTCCTCCGGTTCAACTTATTTTTCCAGCACGGCCTTTATTCTGCGTACGCCGCGGCTGCTGGACTCTTCCTTTAGAATCTTGAAATGACCGAGATCGCCGGTGTTGGAGGCATGCGGTCCGCCGCAGATTTCCTTACTGACGTCGCCCATGGTGTAAACCTTTACCCGATCCGAATAACGATCGCCGAACAAGCCCATGGCACCGCTGTTGCGGGCTTCATCCACGCTCATTTCTTCGCAGATGATCGGCAGTTTGCGGGAAATCGCCTGATTGACCAGATCCTCGGCCTCCTGAATCTGCTCCGGCGTCATTTTGTCCGGATGCGAGAAGTCGAAGCGCAGTCTTTCCGCGGTGATATTGCTGCCGCGCTGCTCCACATGGGAGCCGAGAATTTTGCGCAACGCCGCCTGAAGCAGATGGGTGGCGCTGTGCAGTTTTGCGGTTTCGTCCGAATGATCGGCCAGACCGCCCTTGAACCGCTGTTCGGCTCCGGCACGGGACAGCGCCTGATGTTTTTCGTAAGCGGCGTCATACCCGGCCTTGTCCACTTCAAATCCATGCTCGCGCGCCATTTCCACCGTAAGCTCGTAGGGGAATCCGAAAGTTTCATAAAGGTAAAACGCGTTCTTGCCGGAAATGACTTTCTTAGCCACAAATTCCGGAACTTTCGCAATCAGTTTTTCGAATTCGCGGGTGCCGCGCTCCAGCGCCTGGGCGAACATTTTTTCCTCAAGTTCAAACTCCTCGAGTATCTTGTCGCGGTTCTGCCGCAGTTCCTGATAGAAGTCGCCGAACTCGTCGATCACCACCGCACCGACGCTGGCGGTGAAATTGCCTTCGATTCCGAGTTTGCGTCCTTCGCGGATCGCGCGGCGGATCAGGCGGCGCAGCACATAACCCTGATCGACGTTGCCCGGAGTGATGCCGTCGCCGATGATAAAAGTGGCGGCGCGCAGGTGGTCGGCCACAATGCGTTCGCTGGACGTGCGGACTTCCGGCGCGGCGGCAAGCCCGCGGATTTCGTCGAGTTTTGCGAACAGCGGAGCGAAAATCTCGGTCTGATAGCAGCTGGCTTTCCCCTGGAGTACGGCGGTGACGCGTTCGAGTCCCATTCCGGTGTCCACATTACGCTGCGCCAGCGGTTTAAATGTGCCGTCGGCCTGTTTGTCGTACTGCATGAACACGTCGTTCCAGATCTCGACCCAAAGTTTGTTTTCCGGCTCGAAAACTTCCGGAGCCGGCGTCTCGCCGGTCCAGTAGAACATTTCGGTGTCCGGGCCGCACGGACCGGTCTGACCGGCCGGCCCCCACCAGTTGTCGGACTTCGGGCGCTTGGCAATGCGCGGCGCCGCAACGCCGAGTGAAAGCCAGAGGTCATACGCCTCCTTGTCAAACGGGCAGTCGTCGTCGCCGGCAAACACCGTCACCGCGAAGCGGCTCAACGGAATATTCAAATACTGCGGACTGGTGAGAAACTCAAAACTGTAACGGATTGCGTCCTGTTTGAAATAATCACCAAGCGACCAGTTGCCGAGCATCTCAAAAAAAGTCAGATGCACTGGATCGCCGACTTCATCGATGTCGCCGGTGCGCACGCACTTCTGCACATCCACCAAACGTCTGCCCTGCGGATGCGCCTGCCCCTGAAGAAAGGGAACCAGCGGATGCATTCCGGCGGTGGTAAACAGACAGGTCGGATCGTTTTCCGGGATCAGCGGCGAACTTTTGATCTCTTTATGGCCTTTGCCGACAAAAAATTCAATGTACTTTCTTCTAAGTTCGGAAC
>JAEWSS010000099.1 GCA_023459755.1 Verrucomicrobiota bacterium
GGTTGAGTATATGCGGACCGTTCCGGCCGACGGGTTGACCGTGCTGACCAATATGGACGTCGGCGGCGCTTTGTCCGGCTACTGCGGCGTGCGGATGCTGGTTCAGCCGAAGTTCGAACTGCCGGAAGCGCGGCGGATAACCGAGGAATACACCACGCTGCTGTTTGATCCCGACCCGGAAAAATTTTTCGACTGGGCGCGTTCCAACGGCGTCCGCTGTTTTATTTACCCGGTGGGAACCGCGTTGTGGGGGCCGTATTCGGCCGGCTACATGGCCGACGCCCGGGAGGTTCCGCCCACCAGTATGGCCGCGATCGGCGAAAAAGGTCTGCCGCATCCGCGACTGATCGAACTTGACGCGCCGTCCGGACTGCGGTCGTTTTTCCGCATCTATTGGATAACCGACGCCGACGACGAGTTTCTGGCCTCGTTCAACGCCGAGAATGCGTTGGCCGCAAAGTCGGTTTACGACTTCCCCGCCGCCCGTCGTCTGGCGGCCGAAGCATATTACCTCTACCCCTCCGCCGACACCTACGACGCCTATTGCAAGGTGTTTGCCACCTATCCAGCGCCTCCATCACTTGAAATTTATGCGAAAGCTCGGTAATGCTCTTGATTTATATGGTAAAAAGATATATATTTAAGACGGTTGACTGCAGTAGGCGATCGCCGGAGCGCAAGCTCTGGAGGAAAGTCCGGACTACACAGGGCATGGAGTCCGCTTGTTAAGGGCGGATACCGCGGACGATAAGCCGCGGGAAGGAAAGTGCAACAGAGAGGATACCGCCCGTTCTCAGGAACGGGTAAGGGTGAAACGGCGGTGTAAAAGACCACCGGGCGCCGGAGCGAAGGCCGCGTTTCTTCGGAAGTGCGGAACCGCGCGCCATAATGCGAGAGCGGCGTCGCCACAGGCAAACCCCTCCCGTAGCAAGACCAAATAGGAGGTGAGCCGCGGCCCGCGGCGCTATGAGCCTCGGGTTCTGGTCGCACAGACAGATGATCGCCGGGAGCGCGGTGCGTAAGTCCGCGTTCTCACAAAATCCGGCTTATTCTGTGGTCAGCCGTTTTTGTTGATAATAACTCAAGTACGGGGTTTTGCTAATGAAATATGCGATTTTCAGCGACGTGCACAGTAATATTGAGGCGTTCGACGCCGTGTTGAATGTGTGCCGCAGCGAAGGGGCGGAAAAATATGTCTGCCTTGGTGATATTGTCGGTTACGGGCCGAATCCGCGCGAGTGCCTGCACCGGTTGTGGGAGCTTGAGCTGGCGGCAATGGTCCGCGGCAATCATGACGAATATGTGGCGCTGACCGATGAAGTGATGTCCGGATTCAATCCGAACGCCCGTCTTGCGGTGCTTTGGACTCGCGGTCAGCTTACTTCCGAAGAGCGCGCCTGGCTCGGCGAACTGCCGCTGCGCAGCGTGATCCCGGGAACCGCGATCACCATTGTCCACGCCACGCTGGATTCTCCGGACGCCTGGGGATATGTGTTTGACGACCACCATGCGGCGGACAATTTTTCCTATCAGTTTTCCCAGCTTTGTTTTTGCGGTCATTCCCACGTTCCGGTGGCGTTCCGCAAAAAACCGATGTCTTTCGGCGACGACAAGACCATCGAAATCCTGCCGCAGTGGACCGAGCGCGAACGCGAAAGACACAATTTTGCCGAATTCGATTCATTGCCGGTCGAAGTCGAAGCCGGCTACAAATATTTGTTCAACATCGGCAGCGTCGGCCAGCCGCGCAACCACGATCCGCGCGCGTCGTTCTGCATCTATGACGACATCGACCGGACCGTGACCCGGTTCCGGGTTCCATACGATTTTGCCGCAACGCAGGCGAAGATTCGCGCCGCCGGGCTGCCGGAGAAACTCGCCGCCAGACTTGCCAGCGGAACTTAGAATTCGTGTGTTTTGCCGCCGGTGGTTAACGTAAAAAAAACGACATCCCAGCAAATCCTTATTCGGAATATTGAAGAATGGAAAAAGAGGACTCAAATCAGCATCACATGTCGCGGCGCATTCGCCACGTCCGTCGCATCCTTATCGTAAAGCCGAGCAGTATGGGTGACATCATGCACACCTTTCGCGCGGTGCAGTTGCTGGCGGAGACCTATCCCAAAGCGGTGTTTGACTGGGTGGTGAACCCGGAATTTGAAGACCTGCTTGGTTATTCCCCGGTGGCGATTGCCGACATTATCCACTTCCAGCGCAAGCGGCTCGGCAAGGTGCTTACCTTTATGGCTGAAATATTTCCGCTGATAAATGCGCTGCGGCGCTATCGCTACGATCTGGTGATAGATTTTCAGGGATTGCTGCGCAGTGCGCTGTTGACCTGGATCACCCGGCATAAACATTCCGCCGGGTTCGCCGAGCCGCGCGAGCCGGCCGCCCGTCACTGGTACCATCGCAGTGTGAGCGTTCCGGACACCGCGGTTCACGCGGTTGAGCGCAATCTGGCGCTGGCCGGGTTTTATTGCGATCAGACGCAGCTGACTCAACCGTTCCATCTGCCGCATAACGAGCGCAATCTGCGCCGGGCGTACCGGAAACTTGAGCACCGTAAAATTGATCCGGACAAAGGTCTGGTGGCGATATTCCCCGGTGCGCGCTGGGCCAGCAAGACATTTCCGCCGCAGTTGTTCGCTAATTTGATAAACGCGCTGCACGATAAATTTCCGGAAGTGTCGTTTCTGGTGATGGGGTCGATCAGCGAGAACGCCGCCGCCAGCGCGGTGCTTAAGCAGACCGGAAGTTATGTCCACAATTTGGTCGGAGCCACCAGGATCGGGGAAATGGTGGAGCTTATCCGGTTGTCTCAACTGGTGATAGCAAACGACAGCGGACCGCTGCATATTGCCGACACCATGGAGGTTCCGGCGATTGGATTTTTTGGCGCGACCGATCCGGCGAAGACCGGTCCCCGCAG
>JAEWSS010000100.1 GCA_023459755.1 Verrucomicrobiota bacterium
CCGATCCGGTTGCCGCGCCGTGACCGTGAGCAGCCGCGTTCTCTGGAAGAACCTCACATGGCCCGGGCGTTGGCATACGTCGCGCAAACATTCAAAGATCAATAATATAACCCGTTGACGCGGATAAGCAAGCCGCTGTCCGGCAAAAAGTCGTAAAAAACTTTTCCGTGTGCGTCTTTTAACTTTTTTTCATAAATATCCGCATCTTTCAGAAATGAAGATTTGACAAAATATGATTCAGGTGTTTATTTGTTTATCGGAATTGAGGAGTTCCATATATTTTTTTTGCGTATCGGGTTGAGGGGCGGCGCGCGCCCGCGGTGTCTTCGACGCCGCCGGAACGGCGTGCTTTTTCTGCACTGTCCGGAGTTTTTCCCGGCGGTCGCGTTGTCCACTCCCGAAAAAAATTGCAATCCGTATTTTTATTCGGAAGGGGAGGGATATCATGTCAATGATGCGCACCGGCTTTTTCTAATGTTTTTCCGCTTTTGCATTGTCGCCGCGATTCGAGGAGGAGTCAGCGACTTTTTTCGGCAATTCAAAAAAAGAGGAGTATTTGATTATGCGAAAAAAAACGTTTGCCGCATTGCTTGTGCCGCTGGCGTTGACGACCTGGAGCGTCTCGGCGCAGCAGGTCATGAACGCCGACCCGGCGACCACGCGCACCCTGCGCTTT
This sequence comes from Verrucomicrobiota bacterium, assembly GCA_023459755.1. Classification (GTDB taxonomy): domain Bacteria; phylum Verrucomicrobiota; class Lentisphaeria; order Victivallales; family Victivallaceae; genus CALXXL01. The sequence goes on from JAEWSS010000100.1 coordinate 677, forward strand.
GTCCAGGACGACGCGCAGGATTACATGGTGTCCAAGATATATACGCTCAAATATGTTCAGGCCAACGATATAACGCCGTTTGTACTGGGCATTGTGATGCGTTACAACATGAACTCGATTGTCAACTGCATCGAGTACGGCCCAGACAATACTCAACTGCTCACCGTCACCTGTCCGGTGCAGATGATGCCGTATGTCGACGACTTCATCGCCAAGGTGGACCGCAATATTGAGATCGACGGCAAAGTCCCCGGCGACATCATCAAGGGAACCGGCATCACCCGCGCGGTCTACCGCCCGAAATACCGCTCCGGTCAGAATTTGCTTAACGTGCTGGTCAACTCGGTTATCGGCGAAGGCCCCTGGGGATCGGTATACGCGTGGGACGCCAACTCCAACCAGATTTACTGGAAGGACAATTCATCAAATACCGCGTATGTTTACCAGTTCCTCGGCTTTCTCGACCGTCCGGCACCGCAGATCACGCTTAACTTTAATCTGTATGAGGTGCGGGAAAGCACGCTGCGCGACCTCGGCATCGAGTATCTGGCGTGGAAAAACGGCCCCGGTCTGAATATTATTGACGTCGGATTCGACGCCTTCAGCCTGACTTCCGGCGGAACCGCCGCGATTCAGGCGCTGTCCGGACCGGTCGGCGGATTTATGTTCGCTCCGCAGTTTGACGCCAGCTTTATTCGACTGCTTCAGCAAAACGGCAAGGCCGAGATCCGCAACACCGCGTCGCTGACGGTTTCAAACTCGGATTCGCAGTCCTACGAACTGTATTTCAATCCCGAACTTCAGAATATTGTGAAGACCAATAATGACCAGACCAGCGTCGGAATCAGCAATCTCGGACTCCCGGTCGGATTCAATCAGGTTTATCTTCAGATCGACCAGCCGATCGTCAACATTCATTACGGCGATCCGCAGGCCGGTTATCCATCCAGCGAAGCCTTCACTATCGGCAACTACGAACCCGGCGAGTACGCCAAGTTCAACGGAACGCTTTACTTCGGATATAACATCCAGACCGCCAACGTGGTCGAACGCAACAACCTCGGCGCCGAAGTCGTGGAGACCAACAGCATAAGCAGCAATCTGCTGCTGCCGCTCAAGCAGGAGCTGGTGATCGGTCAATGGAATCAGATGCAGGAAGTCGAACAGGTCATCGGCGTGCCGTGGCTGGTCGACATTCCGATTCTGAAGTACATTTTCGGGACCACCACCACCAGCACCGAAACCATAAAAGTGTATCTTACGGTTACCGCCGAAGTGCTGAACACCTCCAAGCCGGCCGGCCTTGAAATGGGTGAACTGCTCGATATTCGCACCGCCACCAAGGCGGCGCAGGCGGCCGCAAAAAGCGCCAACATGCCGAGTCAGCCGTTTGTGCCGCAGAGCAAGTAGGATGAACTTATCAGCAAGGAGACAACTTTTATGAAAAGAAATACCACACTGCTTTTTCTGGCCGGAATGACGGCGGCCGCATCATTGTCGGCGGCGGAAGTCGCCGGCGTGCCGCGGGACTCGAACTTCAACAACACCGGAGGCTACGATCCGACGCGAATCGAGGCGTGGATGACCATCAATGTCAAGGACGACACCAAGGTCGTCCACTTCATCCGCGACAACAACGACCCGCGCGTGGTGACCAAGACCTATCTGCTGAAAAACGTCGATCCCTACGAATTTCGCGACTATCTGCGCCAGATGGTGCAGTCCAAGCGGGTCGGCAATGCGACGCTGCAGCAGCAGTATCCCGGCAACACCACGTCGCGGCCTTATGTCGCCACCGAGAGCGCGCCGGTTCTGACGTCGGCCAACGCCCAGCCGAGCTACACCCCGGCCGTGCAGCTGGGCAGCAATACGGCGGTGGAGTGCCTGAAATATGTTGACGGCACCGGACTGTTGATCGTCAGCGCCGAAGAGTATCGTTTTCACGACAATGAGAACGGCATCGGCATTGACTCCCTGGTGGCGATGCTGGACAATCCCGACCTCGGGCCGCTGAACTACGGCAGTCAGATGTTCATTTATCTGCCGAAATTCGTTCCGGCCAAAAACCTTATGCCGCTGATCGAAAACATGGGCATGAACATCAGCGACGTCACCGAGTTGTGGCAGGGGCAGGACCTCGTGGCTTACGATCCGGATTTGAACTGGCTGATTTTCGATGTCGAAAACTATTCCTGCTACAATATCGCCACCATGCTCGGCAAATATGACGTGCCGATCCCCCAGGTTCGCCTGAAGATTCAGGTTTACGAGATCAACTCGGAAAACGACGACAAGATCGGCCTCGACTTTCAGGCGTGGAAAAACAATGAGGGCGCCGACCTTTTCTCCGTCGGCGGCCGTTATCGCAACAACTGGGAGGCGATGTATTCCGGAAATGTCATGCCGTCCAAGCTGATCGGCTCGGAGCGCACCAGTTACTACAATTTCAATCCCAAATGGAACAGCCGTTATATCGACTTTCTGGAAAGCCGCGGCGAGGCGCATGTGATTCACAGCGGCGAGCTGGTGATCCGGAACAATTATCCGGCGTCGCTGGCCTGCACCACTCAGATGATCTACATCGACACCTCGACGCCGGTTCCCGATGCGACCACGCCGTCCGCCGACGACCCTTATCGCGTCGGGCCATATAAACTGCTTTCGACCATCATCGGTCACGCCATTGCCGAAAACGAGGATATCGCGGTCGGCAAGGGCAATCAGCAGATCACCACGGTGTCGACCAGTGAATTCGGCTTCACGCTGAACGTCAACAACGTGTCGGTTAATTTGAATGAAACGCTGTTCGACATAACGGTGTCAAATTCAAATCTGCTCGGCTTCCAGTCCAACGGCGCGCCGCGCATTTCCAATGGGAATTCGGTGACGCAGACTGTCAGTCTGCCCTACGGCAAGGACAGTTTTGTCATCGGCGGCCTTGCCAAACAGGAGCAGGTTAAATCGCAGACCGGCATTCCGTGGCTGATGGACATTCCGTATCTCGGATACATCTTCAGTTCGGAATCGACTTCGGTCAAGACTTCGGAACTGATCGTGGTCGGAAAGTGCGAATGGGAGTCGCCATCGCAAAAGGATTATTTGATTGACGCCCAGCTGACCAACCGTCAAACCAAGCAGAAAGTGAATCAGTAAGATGAATAAAAATGCAACATTGTTCGCAACGCTGCTTTTATCAGCGCTGTTCTGCGGCGGCTGCGCGCTGTCCGGTTCGGGCGGCGGCGGTGAAACCGGCAACGCCGCCGCTGAAAAATTGCCCGCCTCCGCCGACGCCGTTGCCTGCGGCGACAGTATGCTGGCGGCGATACGCGACGCCGATTATCAGGCGTTCATCGCCAATTTGTCGCCGGCGATGCGCAAGGAAATCGATCCGAAGGAGTTTGAAACTTCCAACCGTCAGCTGACCGACAAATTCGGCAAGATCGTCGATTTTCATTTTCTGGTCAACCTCAAGGCTCCGGAAGTTGAAAATCTGGTGTGGACGGTTACCTTTGAACAGCCGGGCAGCGACAAGCAGACCATTGTCCGTCAGCTTTTGTTCCGGGTGGTTGCCGGGCAGCTTGACGGCAGAACCGAGGTGTTCAGCTTCGGATTCTTCTAGTTGCTCGTAAAAAAAAAGATCCGGCGGAATGTTGAATTCGGCCGGATCTTTTTATTTGCTGCAGACGCTATTCGATGAAGTGGGTTTTAAGCGGCGGGAAGCCGTTGAACTCCACTGCGCAGTAGCTGCTGGTGTAGGCGCCGGTGGTGAGCCAGAAAATCCGGTCGCCGGGTTTGAGGTTTTCCGGCAGCGGGTTGCGGTAGTATTCGTACATGATGTCCTGACTGTCGCAGGTCGGTCCGGCGATAATGAAGTCCTCGGAGTCGATGCCGATCCGGTCGCAGTAGAGCGGGTATTTGATTGCCTCGTCCCAGGTTTCGATCAGGCCGTTGAACTTGCCGGTGTCGAGATAGACCCACTTGTCCACGCTGTGAAACGACTTCTGCGAGATCATCACCACTTCTGAGACCAGCACCCCGGCCTCGGCCACCAGACTGCGCCCCGGTTCAAGGAGCAGTTCCGGCAGATCGTCGCCGAAGTCTTCCTGAAGATACCGGGTTATTTCTGACGCATACAGCTCCATCGGGCTGGTTTTGCTGATGTAGTTGGCCGGAAATCCGCCGCCCATATTGATCATTTTCAGCTTGATGCCGGCCTCTTCGGTGGCGTCGAACAGATAACGCATCTTGGCGATTGCGGAGTCCCACGCGCCGATGTCGCGCTGCTGGCTGCCCACGTGGAAGCTGGCGCCGTAGGGAACCAGACCCAGGCGCTGGGCTTCGCAGATCAGCTCGTACGCCATGTCGGGGTGGCAGCCGAACTTGCGTGAAAGCGGCCAGTCGGCGGTCTCCGCGCCTTCGGTGAGGACGCGGAAGAACACTTTGCTTTTGGGGGCGAACTGGGCAAGATTGCGCAGGTCGGCGATATTGTCGGTGACAAACAGCCGGACGCCTTTATCGTAAAAGTACTTGATGTCCTGCGGTTTCTTTATGGTGTTGCCGTAACTGAGACGCGACGGCTCGATGCCGAGCGACAGCACCCGGTCAAGTTCATAGACCGAGGCAATGTCGAAATTGCTTCCCAGATCGCGGAGCAGTGTCAGAACCTCTTTTGCGGGGTTGGCCTTGACTGCAAAGTAGATTTTTGCAAACGGCAGCAGTCGCTTGAGCTCGTCGTAATTTTTACGAACGATGCCGAGATTGACCAGCAGGAACGGCGTCTCGTGTTTGCCGGCGGCGGCCATGAATTTACCCCACTCTTCGGGCAGGTAATAATCAAGAGGGTCAATGCTCATCGTTTACGGGATTCCTTATCGAGTTAACGTTGACAATTTTTTGCGACAGAAGCGAAAAAATGCCATTAATATCGGAAAATGCAAATGACAAAACCGACAAATCCGGTTTTTTTCCCGTTTTTTCTTTTATATTCGGAAAATATGTCTCATGGACTTGAAAAAAAACGGTTTCGCCATAAATTTTGTGCAAGGAGATTTTGATATGACAACAGTTGATTCCAGAACAATT
>JAEWSS010000101.1 GCA_023459755.1 Verrucomicrobiota bacterium
AGTCGGCGATCTTCCGGGCGCAGTTCAGCCCGGACTCGCGCAATTCGGAGATATTGTTCAAAATCGTCATGATCTTTGGCTCCTTGGGTTATTCGGCGGTCAGAAAACGTTTTTCATCGGCGAAAAGTTTGAGCAGAACGATCAGCGCGTACCCGGACGCGCGGGAACCGGTGCCGCCGTCGCCGTATTCGTCGATGCCGCCGCGTTGAGCCGCGATGATGTCGCCGGTCGCCTGCCGCCCCATCAGGAACAGCAGCGCATGGCGGGCGGCCTCCAGACGCGACGCCGGCCACGGACCGAGCAGCCCCTCGCTTTCCAGCATGATGTTCAGCACCACCGGAACGCCGGCGGCCGACTTTTCAAACGACCCGTCGGGCTGCTGGGTGGAAAACACCCAGTCCAGAAATTTTCCGACCGCGTCCAGATAGCGTTTTTCGCCGGTGACGCGATAGGCGCAGAGCAGCCCGAGACTTGAAAAATCGTCGTTTGACTTGTGCAGTCCACGCTGCGGGTCCTGCTCCGGAACCGCGCCGTCGGACTTGCGGACGGTCTTGAAGAACCCCTCCGGCCGCTGGCAATTTTTCAGATAGAAGTCGGCAAACGCCTTGAACCGGTCGTCCACATATCCGGCGTCGCCGGTGGTCTTATACATCTGATAGAAAAAGTTCAGGCTGCCGCCGGAGAAGTCGCCCAGCATGTGGTCGAGCATTTCCGGGGTGCCGTTCGAGATCGGAGGCCCGAAAGACACGCCCCACTTCGGCAGAAACTGTTCGTCGCAGCCGTGGCGGAAATACCACTGCGTCCAGAGTTTTGCGCGTTCAAGATATTCGGGGTCGCCGGTGGCGCGGTGATATTCCAGAAACGCCCACGCGCCGGACAATGCGTCGCGCACATAACACCACGGCGTATGGGCGGTCAGTTCGCGGATCGCGCCGTAGTGTTTCATATTATAAGGATCGAATATCTGGAGCGTGCGCAGGTAGTTCATCATTTTTTCGGCGGAATGGGCGTACAGGTCGCTTTTGAACGCCGCCGCCGCCGCAAGCTGCCCCATCGCCGCAAAGCCGAGCAGCCAATTTGTAACCGACAATTCCGGTACGCCGAGAAAATTTATGGACGACGGAAACGCTCCGGCGCCGTGAAGATAATCCCGGTACGGACGCTGATTGTTGGCGTAATAGTCCGCCAGGGCGCGCGCCCGCTTCAACCCTTCGGGCCGCAGCTCTTCGAACGCTTCAAGCATCAACATATTTTATTTTCCTTCTTTTTGGTTCCATAAGGAATGATAAAATATCCTTTCCGTTCGCTTTTTTCCACCCTCCGCCGCGGAAAAACTTGCTTTTTTTGCAATGCGGTTTACATTACGGAGCCAACACTTTGTAAAGGAGACCATATGAAAAGATTTTTATCCGCATTGTCCGCCGTGTTTTCGGTCGCGGTTCTGTCCGCCGCCGATCCGGGCTTTGTCAGCGCATCCAAACGGGGCTTCAACCTGTCCGGCAACGGTTTTGAGCTTTCATGCCTGAGCCAGGTAATCGCCGCCAGCCCGGACTGGCAGCTGCGCTACTACACCGTCAACGCCCCGATGACCTATCAGAACTCCGCCGACGGCCGCTCCGCCGCCATGGTTCAGAACGGTAAAGACGACGTGTTCAAACTTCCGGTCTACCGGGCAACCGCCGACGAATCCGGATTTCTGATCGAAATGGAGGGCGAACTGGTTTCCGATCTGCCCACCGGAATTGAATATACCGCGATGATGATGCCGGTCCGCCTGCTTTCCGGCGCCGATTTCACCGCAAAACTCACCGACGGCTCCACCGTTTCCGGGAAAATTCCCGAAAATTACGACAAAACCTCGGTTTACTACTACTTTAAAGACGCCCGCGAAATGACGTTCGACACCCACTACGGCCGGCTTACAGTGTCCGTGCTGGAGGGGCCGGCGCTTAATCTCGGCGACCGCCGCTTCAATCAGTTTGAAAACCGCCACGGCTTCTGGCTCGGTTCCGAACAATTCATGATTGAAAAAAACGTCCCGGTCAAAAGTCGCATAAAAGTTGCCTTTGAACCGAACAGCGACATCCAGACCGCCGTGATCCGCGACACCGCCGGAGCAAAAACCGAAACCGTTGTCAAAGACGATCTGGTGACCCCGCTTCCCCCCGCCGTCCGCCCGATGCTTCCGGCGGTAAAGGAGATCACCCGCACCGGCGAAATTTATATTCCGACCGGCAAAAAACAGGTCGTCCTGTCCGGCCTTGACGCCGCCGAAACCGACCGGCTTTCCCGCGCCGTCGACCGCGTCCTCGGCAAACAGACCGGCGTTCCGGTGGACAAAATTGCACTGAACATCACCGTTGATCCCGCCAAGCCGATCCACGACAATCCGGAGGGTTATTTCCTTTCAGTCACTCCGGAAGGCGTAAATATTTCCTCCGCCACGCCGCGCGGCGCCTTCTACGCCGTTCAAACTCTGCGCAATCTCTACGATCCCAAGACCGGCGGTTTCGCCGGCGCCTCCGTCGTCGACTGGCCGGACCTCGCCTACCGCGGCGCCATGTTCCTGATCGACGACTATTCCACCGTCTTCCACAAAGACCTGATCGAGAACATCCTCGCTCCGCTCAAAATGAACGAGATCATCATGGAGTGCGAGTACGCCAAGTGGGACACCACCGCCGCGCTTCACCGCCCCGGCGCCATTTCCAAGGAGCAGATCCGCGAACTCATCGCCGTCGCCAACGACAACTATATGGACGCCTCTCCATTGTTCCAGACGCTCGGCCACTGCGAATGGCTGTTCGGGGAAAACGCCGACCAGAACCTCGACTGGGCCGAAGATCCGTCGTTTCCATACGCCTACAATGTCTCCGCGCCCGGTCTGTATGACTTCATGGACGCCACTCTGAACGAGATCGTTGAAACCTTCAACCACCCGAAATATCTTCACATCGGCCATGACGAAGTGTTCTTTTTTCAGGACGCCAAGTTCCCCAATCGCCCCGAAAACATCGCCAAGGGCGCCAAGAAGATCATTTACGACGACATCATGCACTATTACGACTATGCCAAAAAGAACAACATGCGCCTGATGATCTGGCACGACATGTTCGTGACCAAGGCCGAATGCCCGGAAAACGGCTTCGGCGGCGAACCCCACCACATCGCCGAACTGCGTCCTGAACTGCCGAAGGACATCGTCATCGCGGACTGGCGCTACGCCGGCACCTACACCGACTACCCCGATGTTGAAGCCTTCCGCAAAGACGGCTTCGACGTGATCGGCGCCACCTGGTACGACAAAGGCAATCATGAAAACCTTACTCCGGCGGTCAAGGCGGCCGGCGGCTTCGGCATGCTTCAGACCATCTGGAACGGCTATTTCGGCAACCGCAACGTGATGTTCGACGGCTTCAACCAGGTCGCCCCCTACTCCCGCACCGCCACCTGGAGCTGGGACGCCCGTCCCGAGGCCAACCGCTACAACTCGCACGAGCTGGCCTCCGCCATGCTCAATCCGCTGAAGACGCTGCCCGCCGGCTCCGGCGGCGCGATCGACCTTGACGCGGTCGCCAACATCGAAATAACTCCGGAAAACAATCCGTTCCTGTACGGCGA
>JAEWSS010000102.1 GCA_023459755.1 Verrucomicrobiota bacterium
CGATCCACTTCGACATAAGCCGGAACCGTGCAGTTGCTGGACTTGGCAACCTCGGCAATCGCCGGGGATTTCTCGGCGTTGATCGAGATCACCGATCCTTCGCGGAGCTGGAAGCTCGCGCGGTCAACCCGCTTGCCGTCCACATAGATGTGGCCGTGGTTGACATACTGCTTGGCGGCAAAAATAGTCTTGGCAAAACCGGCGCGGTAGACCAGAGCGTCCAGACGGACTTCGAGGCCCTTGAGCAGTTTGTCGCCGGACTGGCCTTCACCGGCCATGGCCTTGTGATAAGCGATCTGCAGCTGTTTTTCGCTGATTCCGTAGAAACCGCGCAGCTTCTGCTTTTCCTGAAGCAGCGTTCCGTAGGTGGAAAGCTTGCTGCGACGGGTTTTTCCGTGCGGGCCGGCCGGGAACGGACGACGGGCGCTCGGGCATTTGGGGTCATTCCAGAGGCACTGGCCGATTCGACGGCACAGCTTGTGCTTGGCTCGACTTGCGGTAGTCATAATTGATCTATCCCTTTTGTTTTGCGTTTACAGCCGTTGACGGGAACCGTTCCCGTTTATCGGCCGCGCGCTCCAGGTGTCAAGCTCCAAATAAATGGGGCCTGAAGCGCGGTTTGGAGCTATAATATATATCGCCGTTTTAAAAAAGCAAATTGCAAATCGCGGCGGACATGTTATATTTTAAACCATCATGAAAAATTACGCAAAAAACAATCCGTCCGCCGAAGAACTGCTGGAGCTGCTGAAAGTCCTGCGTTCGCCGTCCGGCTGTCCGTGGGACCGGGAACAGACCCGGGCCTCGCTCCGCAAATACATGGTGGAGGAAACCGCCGAACTCGCCGACGCCATCGACGAAAACAACCCGCACGGCATCTGCGAGGAGACCGGCGACGTGCTGATGAACCTGATGATGCAGTCGCTGGTGGCGGAAGAAAACGGCGAATTCACTTTCGCCGACGCCGTGGCCGACATCTACGATAAAATGCTGCGCCGCCATCCGCACGTTTTCGGCAGCGCCGTGGCCGCCGACGCCGAAGCCGTCACCAAACTTTGGGACAAAGTCAAGTCGGCGGAACCGGAAAAGGCGGAACGTACCTCGGTTTTGGACTCGGTTCCGAAATCCCTGTCCGCATTGTCGCAGGCGGCAAAACTCCAGAAAAAAGCGGCGAAACTCGGCTTCGACTGGCAAAAAACCTCCGAGATCGCGGCCAAGATCGACGAAGAGTTGAACGAGGTCAAACAGGCGCTGGCCGACGGCGACGACGACGCGGTCGATGAAGAAATCGGCGACCTCCTGTTTGCCGTGGTCAACCTCGCCAGATTCCGCAAAACCGATCCGGAGGAACTGCTCCGCAACGCCAACCGGAAATTCTCCACCCGGTTCCGCTATGTTGAAGAACGCATGCGCGACCGCGACTGGAAATCCACCGATATTAATGAACTGGAGTCCTACTGGCAGGAGGCCAAATCGCTTGAAAAAAAGCGCAAAGAGTAAAGTTTTTCCCCAAAAACGGAACAATCCGACTGCGGCGTCTGTCATTACTCCGGCGCCGGACGACTTTTATTGCAAAAAAGACGCGCTCCGGATTGTTTTTTGCGGATTGAGGCGCTATATTTCGCTGTAAACTGGAATCAATAAATAGCAAATGAAGAATTTTATCGTAATTGCCCTGATTTTCGCGATCTGTTCCGGAGCGCTGATGACCCGCCGCGCCGAAGCGATCGACCCGGTGACTATTGCCATTCTCGCCCCGGTGGCGATCAAGGCGGCCAAGATCGCCGCGCCTTATGTTATGCGCGGACTGGTTTCCGGCGGCAAAGGTCTGCTCACCTGCGGCGGCGACGTGCTGAATATAATGAGACTGCCGCTCGGTGTGGTGCAGACCACGGTTCTGGCGCCGTTCTGCTTTTCAAGCGGTGTGGGAAACATCGCAAAAGGATTCGTCGCCCCGTTCAAACTGGGACTGGACTGTCTTCTGCTGCCGGTCAGGTTCTGCGGCATCGACGTATGACGGCCAAGGCTTACGACCGGCGGTATTCCCGCAACAAGGACGAGTTTTCCGCCATGCGAACCGCCCTCGGCGACTGGTACGGCCATGACCGCTGCGACCGGGAAATCGAAAAAAGGTCGGAAAATCTCTGGCAGGTCGGCGACATCGTTCGCGAAGAGATCAAGTCGCTGCTCGGCCCGGAAACGGCGGCCACGCTGCTGCTGAGGGAAAAATTCGACGCGATCATGGGAGAACCGCTGCGCCGCTTCACCAGACTCAATTCCATCAAGTCCGGCGTGGTCTATATTGAAGTGACCCATCCGGCGTGGCTGCGGGAGTTGTCCGGCGCGCTGAAGTCGCGCATACTGGACAAGCTCCGCGCCGCCGCCGGAGAAAAAGTCTGCCGCGACGTCCGGTTTATCCCCTCCGGACGCAGTTGACCGGCACATAGCGCGCCAGATATTCCGCCGCTCCCGGTGCCAGACGCGGCGGCCGCCCATCGCCGGACGCAGCGCTGTATGTGCGCGAGCCGGCGCCGTCGATCGACTCCGCCGCCACCTGTCGCGGCGCGTTGATCTCGTCAAAATATTCGGCGAGATATACCGCCTGTTCGAACACCGCGCAATAAACAAAGATGTCGGTTTCGTCCAGTTCGGCGGCGGCAAGGTGACAGCGGAGATCCCGCTGAGCCGTGGCCAGCGCCGCGGCGCGGGTCTGCAGATCAAGTGAATTCCAAAAAGCGCACTTCAGGTGGTTTTCAAAATATTCGTTGGCCTCGGAAACGTCAAACATAAGTTGATCCTCCATGGTGAAAAAAGGCCGGAGACATTCAGTCTCCGGCCGGTTCGATTACATTTTGAC
>JAEWSS010000103.1 GCA_023459755.1 Verrucomicrobiota bacterium
CGCCACACCGGTTCGCCGTTGGGCGCAAGCACCTCATAACGGCATCCGTTATAAACGATGGAGTCTCCTCGTTCGGGATCGTTTTCCAGTTCCGAAGCCGCAATCAGAAAATCACGGCTTTCGGTGCGGACGGTCACGCCGTACTGGTCTTCGGCACGGAACAGCGTTTTTCCCAGCGTCACATTGACTTCAATGCGCGTCCCGTCCCGGCGGACATACTCCGCCGGAACGGAAAGCTCTTTACGCCGTTGATATTCCAGCCATTCCGCCGCCTGTTCAATCATCCCCAACGGTTATTCGCCGGTGACGGTCGCGGTGAACGGCGCGTTGAGAAGAAAACGCACACTTTCATCGGCGGACTCGGCGGCGAGAATCGCCTTGCCGAGATACGGATTGTCCGTCGCGGTCGTGGTGACCTTGGAATTGGGCGCGTCCCAGTAGACGGCGGCGCCGACGGTGATTGCGCCGGTCGCCTTGGGCGCGTCAAAAACTCCAACCACGGCAAGCGAACCGAGCGTGTTGGCGGCGATATCCAGCCGTGCGATTCCAATCAAAGTCCCTTGAACCACAACATCTCCGGCAGCAACGGCTTCGGACGGACGGTAATCAATGGCTTTGCCATCCTGTACAAATCGAGCGATCATGTATAAAACTCCTTGAATTTGAGGTTAAAATCAGTTGGCGGAACCATTGGCTTTGACCATGCCGCGATGATCCTGCTCTCTCACGCCGAGGTCGAAATAAACGCGGAACCACAGCCCCAAAGTGTTGAAATCGGTCTCACCTCTTTCGACCGTCGGAGTGCGTTTCCCCTTCAGATAACCGATCTCCCAGGTGTCCACCGTGCGCGGATCACCGAAGAGATACCAGCCGGTCTGACTGGCTCCCTCGTAGGCGGAATTTCCGAGATACGGGCTGGAAACCACGTTAAGATTTTCGTCGGCCAGCACGTTCAGAGCCGGACGCACCGTGTTGTCCGATCCCGCCATGATGAGAGTCGCCCCCTGCGTCAGTTCAATCGCAAGATGCTTGAGCGCAGTGGGAACCAAGAGATAACGGGGTTCCACCGAAATCGGCTGGCCGTCCGCGTCCACCTGATCGAGGAACAGCTGAATCGCTTTCTTGAGACTGTCCGCGCCGAGCGCGGAAGTCGCGCCGGTCAAGAGATTCTTGTGTCCGGCGTGGAACAGAGCCTTCCCGTCAATCTGCGTCGGATTCTTCAGCAGACGCGAAAAGAACAACTGGTCGATCAGCCGCGCCGCACGGTTGCCCATGGCGGTCGGCACTTTCATAAACGCGCCGAGGTCGTCGTTGATGATCATTTTGCGCGTCAGGCAAAAGCGCTTCCCATACGTTTCCAATTGATTCTTAGCACTTTCCTCCACGAGACCGCCGTCCTTGATCTCTCCGTCGGCGGCAATCGGCATCAGATCGCCGACATCCGTCAGACGGAAACGGTCGTTTTCCTTGAAGTCGTTGAGGTCTCCGGTGGAACACAGCTTCGTCGCGATGACCGGCTGGGCTTCATAAGACTGCAACAGCTTTTTGTTCGCCACGTTGGAGAGGATACCCGGCAAAGACACCGAGCTGAAAGCCGCGCGGATGGTTTCGTTGTCAAAGCCTCGGCTGTACGGGATTCCGTCCAGTTTCATGCACTCGATCAGGAGCTGACGGAGCGGCATATCCATATCTGCCATACCGGCTTCCACGGTCTTTGCCCCGTAGGATTTTTCCAGCAAATCGGCGGAGACTCCGACGCGGAGGCACATCGCCGCCTCAATATTTTTCCGCATCTCGCCACCTTGCGGCGCGGATTTGACGGCAATATTCACATTGGCCGCCGGACGTTCCATGCGGATCATTTCCAATACTTTCTTCGTGGTGACTTCGGGAGTCCAGCCGCCGCTCACCGCCTGCTTCTCGATTTCCGGGAATTCCCCGTTGCAAATCGACTGAATCGCGCCAACACGTTCGCGCTCGGCGGCGACGGCGGCTTTGGCGGCGGCGTGAATATCAATTCCGCTCGCCTGAATCGCCGGAGGCACAGCCTCCGCTTGGGTTTTCTTTTCGGGATTGCAATTGACGGCTTCTGCGGTTTTGCCGTCCTCTTCCGGCTTCTTCTTTTCCGGATCGTCCTCCGGCTTCTTTTCCGGCTCGGCGATGGGCGGCACAACCGGCTTCTTGGTTTCATCTTCCTTGGCGGCAACAGTTTTCTCGATTTCCTTGCTCATACGGTCTCCTTCAATGGTTTGGGAAAGGTTGAATTTTGCGGTGACTTTCATCGTGGTGTGGGCATCCGCGCCCACGGCGACAACGCTCACTTCGCGCAGCGTCGATTTCTTGATGTGATAGAACGGTCCATCCTGCGACTGCCCGTTCACCTCGCGGCTGGATTTCACCAGTTCACACTCTTTGACATCCGCGCCGATACTCAACTGCCAGTCGGCCCCGGCCTTACTCTGCGCGACGTTATCGGCGGCGTCCTTGCCGTCCGAAACAATTTCGCCGGAGATTTCCAGCGCATTGTTTTTGACGCTCGCCGACACCATCCCGACACGGGCGTCGGTTTTGTTTTCATGGTTGGTCAGGAGCGGCACATTTTCCGGAATCTCCATTCCGGCCAGATCCACCACCACCGGATATTTCCATCCCGGCAGATTCATTTTGCCGCCGCTGTAAGCAATGCCGCCCACTTTCGGCTTCGCGTTCCCGGCGGCTTCAATCAGGGTAAATTCACTCATCCATAACATCCTTTGGCTCTGAACCGTCATTGGTTTCCGGTTCGGGTTGAACTGTTTCCGTCGGAGCATCCGCGTTCAGCGGAATGCCCAGCTCTTTCATCAATTTGATCTCTTTGGCGCGCTGCCGCAGAACCGACATGTAATCGCGTCCGTCCTTGGCGCATTCCGCCGCCAGCGTTGTAGTATTGTTTGCCAGACGCTTTTCCTGAGCTGTCGCCTCCTTGCCCGGATCGACATGCGGAAAGCCATCCCAGAACCACGTATGCCGTTCGGCTGGAATCAATTGTATCCCAGTCAGCGAATACTCCCGGAACCACACTTCGAAAATCCGGTTCAGGACTTCTGTTTCCCAGAACGAGCGGTCAACCAGAATCGATTTGTGGTAAATCTGGTTGTCCAGTCGTCCCGACGCGTAATTGTGACCGGAAAAATCTCCGGCCAGTGTGCCGTAGGTCGAACAGACGCACCGGGCGATTTCCGCAAGAATGATTTTTACAAACTCGCTGTGATTCGCCGCTGGTTGCTTGGGATCAAGCTGTCCCATTTTCCAGCCAGCCGGAACGGTCAGCATCATATTGCGTTCCAAGGGAATGCTGTCCATCGGCTCGACGTCATCGCTCTCGCCGTTCGGTGGCGCATCCGTGTAAAGGATCGCCGCAAAATCGGCGGCCGCCTCCGCAGCCGACAGAACAGCGAGATTGTACCGGCGCAACTGGGCGAATAGCGGAAGGGCCGCTGCCAGTTCGGGTATTCCCCGGTGCAATCCCGGTCTGTCCTGCCGGAAAATATGGATCATATATTCCGATGGAACGTGAATCGCATCGTCACCGGGCATATAGTGAATGTCGCCGGGGTGGTATTTCAATACCCGGTAATCCACTGGATTGCCCCAGTGATCGAAACTGATTCCGTCAACGCTGGTGTCGTCGTCCAGCCATTTCAAATCGCCGGATATCCGGTCGGCTTCGATCAGCATCAGATCCAGTTTCACCGGATGCCGCACTTTGGGATTCGTTGCCAACACCGCAAACGCCTCACCATCCTGACAACGGCTCATCCGCATGGTGCGGAGTTTTGCCGCGAGATTCACGGCGTCGCTCCAGCGGATAAACGCGGTTTCCACCTCGTCGTTGAAATTCTCGTCGCAGGAGAGCATTTGCAATCGCGGTCCCGTGCCGATGGTGTCGTTGGCAAGCATCTGCACCAAGCCTTTTGCATACGAATTGTTGGCAACCTCATATCGCGCCCGCATTCGCAGTGTCCGCCGGACTTCCGGTGCGGCCTCCATATCCGCCGACAGATGATCCGCCGCCGCCCAATGTTTCAAATTATCCCGCGTCGTCTGCGCTGCGTCAAACCGTGCCCGGACAACCGGAAGAACCGTTTTCGGCGGCGTCCGCGTCCGAAACATTGTTTTCAGTTTGTTGAACATAAGAACACCTCTACGCCCCTGAATGGCAAAGTTTACTGATCTTCAGGCCGCTTGTGCGGGATTTTACCGCCTTTTTCGACGCGAGGTATTCGTCAGCCGCTATCTGATCCGGCAGCGAATGCTGTTCGACCTTCTGTCCGTCCACTTCGGCAGACTTCGGCCCGGACGCATTCTCGCGGATCGCATCCTCAATTTGAGTTTCTTCCGGCATTCAAATTTCCTTCCTTGCAATCATGCGATTTGCATGATAGATTATATTGGGTTATTTTATACTTTTTTTGACTTCATCGGGTGAAAACAACTTTCCGGATACCTTTTTCAGCACCCGTCCGGTTCGTATTTGCCGCGATTGGCTTCGCATTCCCCGATAATGAACTCAGCGTAACGGTCGCATTTGTGCGTGAGTGCACACTCAATCGCCGCAAAGGATTTCCGCATTTTGCGGATCTTTTTTTTCAAGTGGCGGTAATCGGCAAGAAGCTCCTCATACTGACGGGCGCATTCAAGGCATTCGGGTTCGACTTCACTCATTGATTTCCTCCGTAGTTGATTTCATTCGCCACACATGTGGCTATTTCGTTTTCCATCATTTGAATTCTTTGCCCGACCCATGACATCACATTCACGCACATGCTGTTGCCACATGCTTTATATCGTGGAGCATCGAGGCATTCATCTTCCGGCAACCCTTTCCATGGAATTCTTGTGTGATTATCGGGAAAGCCCATCAGCCTTTCGCACTCAACGGGAAGCAGTCTGCGGACGGTCGCCTGCCATCCTATGCCCGGAACGTTAGAAGAGGTTACCGTGTGCATAGGGTCGCCGTCGTTGCCGACTCCGACACCCTGCCTGTTGACCGCGTCATGTTTTTCCGGGTCGCGGGTCGCATCCCTCAAATCCAGCGGAACACACTCATTCCGGGCAACCGCGTGGGATTGCGTATCCGCGCTGATGACCGGACTTACATCGGTCTGACTGACGCCGCAGCGGCCTTTGGCACCCATCATATCAACCACGGACATTTTCTCCCGGTATGCCACGGCATGAACGTCTTTTACCGTCTGTGTGTACATCACTTCATCTTCACTGACTCCAAGACCGGAACCGCCCTTGCGCTCGGCTTT
>JAEWSS010000104.1 GCA_023459755.1 Verrucomicrobiota bacterium
ACGCCTCCTACGCCGTCGTCACAAACTGCACCTATGACGGCCTTTGCTACAACGCCGCCAAGGTGGAGCCGGAGCTGGCGAAAACCGTCGGCCGCATCCACTTCGACGAAGCATGGTACGCCTACGGCCGCTTCAACGCCATGTACAAGGACCACTTCGCCATGCGCGGCGATCCGGCAAAACATTCCGGACCGACCGTGTTCGCCACCCACTCGACGCACAAACTGTTGAACGCGCTGAGTCAGGCCTCGTACATCCACATTCGCCAGGGCGACAACCCGATCGACTTCAACCGCTTCAATCAGGCCTACATGCTGCACGCCACGACTTCGCCGCTTTACGCGATCTGCGCGTCCAACGACATTTCCACGGCCATGATGGAGCGCAGCGGCAGTTCACTGCTCCAGGAGGTGATTGACGAAGCCGTCGATTTCCGTCAGGCCATGGCCCGGCTTTACCGCGACTACACCCGGAACAAGTCCTGGTTTTTCAAGCCGTGGAACGCCGACGCCGTAACCGACCGCAACGGACGCAAGTGCGACTTTGCCGACGCCCCGCGCGAACTCCTGACCCGCGACCAGAAATGCTGGCGCATGAATCCCGGCGACACCTGGCACGGGTTCTCCGATTTGGAGGACAACTGGGTCATGCTTGACCCGATCAAGGTCAGCATTCTAGCCCCCGGAATGGGCGACGACGGCAAAATACTCGACCACGGCGTTCCCGCCGCACTGGTCTCAAGCTACATCTACAGTCAGGGCATTGTTCCGACCAGAACCACCGACTTCCAGCTGATGTTCCTGTTTTCCATGGGCATCACCCGCGGCAAGTGGGGGACTTTGATCAACGAACTGCTTCGCTTCAAGCACTTCTATGACAACAACACCCCGGTGGAGGACGTTCTGCCCGATCTCGCCGCCGCCTATCCGAAAACCTACTCCGGCATGGGCATCCGCGACCTCGGCGACGAAATGTTTTCCTATTTGAAACGCGAGACCCCCGGCGACAAGCTCAATGCCGCCTTCTCCAGCCTGCCCACCCCGGTGCTCACCCCGCGCGACGCCTATATGAAGATTGTCTCCAACAGCGTCGAAATGGTTCCGAGCCACCAGTTGGCCGGCCGCGTCACCGCGAACTCGATCATCCCCTATCCGCCCGGAATTCCAATGCTGATGTCCGGCGAAAATTTCGGCGACAAGAACAGTCCGCAGATCGGCTACCTTAAAAGTCTGGAGACATGGGACCATCAGTTCCCCGGTTTTGAACACGTCACCGAGGGAACCGAAGTGATCGACGGGACCTATTATGTAATGTGTGTAAAGTGATTTGACAATGGTAAAACCGGGTTCCATTCCGGAATCCGGTCCGCCGGGGCTCCCCCTGGCTCCGGCGGTTTTTTATTCTCAAACCAAATTAAGCACGCTCATTTTCATAAAAAAAGTTTGCAAAAAAACAAAAACATTATATTGTAGTCTCAGGCATCCGGAATTTTGTCTAAGAGCAAAAAAAGAAAGAAAGGGAATTACTATGAAAAAATCACTTTATCTCGCCGCCGCCGCCGCGGTTGCCGCGCTGTTCGCCGGTTGCGCCAGCGTTCAGGTCGCCGAAGGCGCCAACCTCAGCGATCAGAAGATTGCCACCGAAGGCAAGACCATTGCCCATATCAACGGACAGACCTGGGGCTTCTACTTCCTCAGCTTCCCGATTGCCGCCGGCTCGGTCGAGCATGTCGGAATGACCTCATGGTTCGGCGAAGACAGTGTCAATGTGCCGTCCGTGGTCAAGATGGTCACGGCCAAAGCGAATGCGATGGGCGCCAGCAAGGTTGTTGATCTCACCAGTCAGCGCGGCGGAACCATGATTCCGATTCCGTTCCCGTTCCTGTTCTATTTGAACGACGTCAACGTTTCCGGCAACGCCATCAAGTAATAAAACTGGTATTGCTGTAATCCGGCACGCCCGCCGTCTTCTTCGGAAGACGGCTTTTTTTATTTCATTGACGGACAAATTGCCGCACGATCACCGCAAAAAAACGATTTTTCCGCATATCCTGGCTGAACACAAAAAAGACGATTTTCCGTCATATCTTAATGGCTGAACACAAAAAATCCGAACCCGGCATTAGCCGGAGTCCGGATTTTTTATACAAACGGAATATTTTTCCCGCGGACAATCGCCGGAAACAAATTTTCCGCCCCGTCCGTCAAAAAATATTGAACTACATCAGATTGCGGTCGGCCATTTCCTGAAGCATGATGCCGGTTCCGTTGGCCACCGCGTTCAGCGGCGACTCCGAAACAAATACCGGCAGCCCGGTCTCTTCGGTAATCAACCGGTCCAGCCCCACCAGCAGCGCACCGCCGCCGGCCAGCATGATGCCACGCTCGATCAGGTCGGCCGACAACTCCGGCGGGCAGCGTTCAAGCGTTGAGCGCACCGCTTCGATCACGGTTGTGATCGGCTCCTGCAGCGCCAGTCTGATTTCCTCGGCCGAGATCTGAACCGTCTTCGGCATACCGGAGACCAGGTCGCGGCCGCGCACTTCCAGCGTCTCCTGGTCGCGGATCGGGTATGCCGAACCAAGTTCGATCTTGATACGCTCGCTGGTGCGGTCGCCCACCATGAGGTTGTAAACTCTTTTCATATGCTGGGTAATCGCGCGGTCAAGTTCGTCGCCGCCAACGCGGACCGACTTCGCCGCCACGATGCCGGTCAACGAAATGACCGCCACCTCGGTAGTGCCGCCGCCGATGTCCACAATCATACTGCCGGACGGCTCGGTCACCGGCAGCCCGACGCCGATCGCCGCCGCCATCGGCTCTTCGACCAGCTGGACTTTCGCGGCTCCGGCGCGCTTGGCGCTGTCCTTCACCGCCCGCATTTCCACCTCGGTGATGCCGGACGGCACCGCCACCAGCACGTTCGGATTGAATATACGGCAGCGCCACGGTTGAATTGAAAGCGCTTTTGAAATAAAGCATTTCAGCATGGCTTCGGTAATCTCGAAGTCGGCGATAACGCCGTCCTTCATCGGGCGGATAACCTTGATGTTGAACGGCACGCGGCCGATCATCCGCTTGGCGTCGCTGCCGACCGCAAGCACTTCCTTGGTGGACTCCTTTATTGCGACCACCGAAGGTTCGTTTATCACAATGCCGCGATCTCGGACATACACCAGACAGTTCGCCGTACCAAGGTCGATGCCGATGTCGGTTGAAAAAAACCTTTTCAAGCGGTTGAAAGAAGCCATCTCGTCTACCCCATTTTTGGATAATTGCAATTATTTCACATTTTATTATATAGCGCTATTTTCAAAATGCAAGTTTCCGCGCTATATTTAAGTGCAACTAAAGCAAAAACCCCGAAAAAACAGGCATACTGACGATGAAAAGCAAAAATTATTTCCGGAAAACCGTCGCGGACATGTCCGGATATACGCCGGGCGAACAGCCTTCCGGCGACATAATAAAGATCAACACCAACGAAAATCCCTATCCGCCCTCACCCGCGGTGGCCGCGGCACTGCGGGATTTTGCCAACGCTTCGCTGCGCCGCTATCCGTCGGCAAGGGCTAACAAACTGCGCGACCTCGCCGCAGCCATGCACGGCGTCGCCCGCGAAAACGTGATCGCCGGGAACGGGTCGGACGATCTCCTGACCATGATAACCCGCGCCTTCACCTCGCCCGAACTGCCGATGGCCTGTCTTGATCCGACCTACACGCTGTACCGCGACCTCGCCGCCATGCAGGAGGCTAAGATCATCACCATTGAACTTGAACCGGAGACCTTCGCACTTCCGAAAAATCTGCTTGAACAGGCGAAGGGCGCCAATCTGCTGATTATTCCGCGGCCGAACGCCCCCACCGGAAACACCTTTCCGCTGGCCGAGATGGAACACATCTGCCGCGAATTCGACGGCATGGTCCTGATCGACGAAGCCTACGCCGACTTCGCCGACGACAACTGCATGCCGCTCGCCGCCGCAATGCCCAACGTAATCGTGATGCGGACACTTTCAAAAAGCTACGCGCTGGCCGGCATCCGCGCCGGATACGCCGTGGCCGCCGCGCCGGTGATCGAAGGGCTGATGAAGCTCAAGGACTCCTACAACCTCGACGCGGTGGCTCAGGCCGTGGCCGCCGCCGCGCTTACCGACCGCGAATATTTCAACGACCGCTGCGCCAAGATAAAGGCGACGCGCGCCGAATTGAACCGCGATCTTGAATCCATGGGCTTTTATGTGGTTCCGTCCTGCACCAACTTTTTGTTTGCCCGGCCGCCGAAACCGTTTACGGCAAAGGCGATATTTGAATTTTTGCGCGACCGCATGATCTTCGTCCGCTTTTTCGACCGCGAACGAACCCGCGACTACCTCCGCATCTCGGTTGGAACCGACGATGAAATGGCGAAACTGATCGCCGCAATCCGGGAATTCATGCAAAAATGACCACCCGCGTCCGAAAGCCCTGCGTGGCCGGCGGCTTCTATCCGGCCGACCCGGTCGAGCTGAACGCGATACTGGACAAAATGATCGCGGCGGCCGGTGAAAATGCCGTCGCAGGGCGGGACTTCATCGATGCTTCACCCGCCGGCGTCATCGTTCCGCACGCCGGATACGTTTACTCCGGCGCCATCGCCGCCGCCGGACTGACCGCGGCGGCAAAACAGCGAAAAGAGACAAAACGCATTGTACTGGTCGCACCGTCGCACCGCTTTGCGTTCAACGGCGTTGCAGTGGGAGACTACACCGAACTGGACACTCCGATTGGGAAACTGCCGGTTGACCTCGAACGCCAGAACGCCCTCGCCGCGGCCGCCGACGGCGTACTGCTCCACCACGCCGAACGGCCGCTGGAAACCGAACACGCACTGGAGGTTGAACTTCCGCTGATCCGGCGGATTTTCGGTGAAATTCCGGTTCTGCCGGCCGTCGCCGGACGCATTTTTCCTGACGACGCGAAAAAACTTGCCACCTGTTTCTCCGGGTTTTCCGACGCCGACACATTGTTCGTCGTCAGCAGCGACTTCACCCACTACGGGCGCGACTTCGACTACGTTCCATTCACCGGCGACGTCCGGAAAAAACTGCGCGAACTCGACCTCTCCGCCGCCGAAGTCATCTCCGGCGGCGATCCGGCGGCATTCGGGCGTTTTCTCGCCGCCACCGGCGCCACCATCTGCGGCGCCGCGCCGATAAAACTTGCGCTGGCCGCGCTCGGCGGCGCCGGAAAAGTGTATGGCGGAACCGTCGCCTACACCAACTCCGGCGAACTTACCGGCGACTTCTCGCACTGTGTCGGTTACTGTGCTGTGACGCTTTATAAAAAATAGGAGATAAAAATGAAAATATCCGGCAGCTGGTTTGAGTTTCAACATCACAACGTCGCGGAGGGCAAATACTGGAACCCGGCTTTCCGAGCCATGAAAAAGGCGCAGTGGGAGGCGCTGATCGCGGAAGCCGCGGAGTTCGGACTCGAATATCTGGTGCTGCTCTGTGTGGCGCAGGACGTAAAGACCTATTATCCGTCCGCAAAATTTCCGCTGTTCGGCATGGCCGAGGACGATTTGGTCGGCATCATGCTCGACGCCTGCGACAAGCACAACATCAAGGTGTTCATGCCCAACGACTACTTCGGAAAATGGGACGACTCCCCGGAAATGTTCTCCGATCCCGAAGTCAAAAAACGCCGCGCCTTCGCCACCGAGGAAATATTCGCCCGTTACGGCCACCACCCGAGCTTCTACGGCTGGTATCTGCCCAACGAGGCGGCCGCCATTCCTTATTTTGAGGACGTCTTCATCGATTATGTCAACACCAACCGGCGGCAGTTCCGGGCGCTCGCGCCGGACAAGCCGCTGCTGATCGCCCCCTACGGAACCTGTCGGCTCAAGGCCGACGACCATTACGCCAGACAACTCGAAATGATCGACGCCGACATCTTTGCCTATCAGGATGAAGTGGGAGTGGAAAAAACCACTTCCGACAAAACTCCGGCATTCTACGAAGCGCTGCGAAAGGTTCACAACCGGGTCGGCGGACGCGCATTGTGGGCGGACGTTGAAATGTTCAAATTTGAAGGCAAAGTCTACCATTCGCCGCTGCTGCCGGCCGCGCCTGAACGGGTGATCCCGCAGCTCGAATCGGTCGCGCCGTTCGTTGACCGCATTCTGATCTACGAATATCCCGGACTGATAAACAAACCCGGTTCCGGCGCGTATGCCGCCCAGCCGGGCGCGAACGAACTTTATTCAGCATTGCTCAAAAGACAAAAATAAACTGACAACAGGAGTCACGACAACATGAAAAAAGTTATTCTCTTTGCCGCCGCCCTGGCCGTCGCCGCGCTCGGCGGATGCCGAAGCGCAAAAATCGAAGCACCCGCACCGCAGCAGCAGGTGATCGGCAGCGATCAGGATATGATTCGCTGGTGGCCGCGCCTCAAACCGGCGGTGATGCCGAAAAACCTCAAGCAGTTTGTAACGCTCGAATTTATGGAGGAGCTGAAACTTGAGGGCGACGCAACCGTAATTGTCACGCTGCCGGAGGGGGTTGAGTACGATTCGTTTGTCACCGCCTGGGCGAACCCGGACAAACCTTACGTTTCCGCCTGCCCCGCGCCGGAGGAGAGCGCCTATCCCGCCGAAGTCGAACAGAACGGCGACAAACTGATCATGAAGTTTCCGGCCGGCGCGTTTGCCAAACCGGAACACACCTGGCTCACGCTGGTGCTGAACGTCGGCGACCTCCCGGTCGGCCCCGCCGCGGTGAAGGTCGAACTGTCCACCTCCGGGAATCAGCTCTATACCGAAAATATCGCGCTGGACATCCGGCCGGAACTTTCCGGTGCAAGAAGCCGCACTCCGTTGATAATATGGAACTTTCAGGGGCTTGACGACGAATTCATTCCGGTTTATATGGACGGTCTGGTCAAAGCCGGTGCCAACCGTTTTTATGAAATGCGCGAAGAAACGCCCGGCCGCACCGCGGTGGTCGATTACCAGAAACAGTTTGACACCGTTCACGGCACCGCGTTCTTCGGAGAGCGCATCGCCAAATATTTTGAGAAGAACGGCCTGCCGGAGGAACTGAAAGGACGCACCGACATCGTTTACGACAACGCGTGGCTGCTCGACAATCCGGACGTTATGGAGCCGATGCTCCGCGACTACTACAAATTTCTGATGGACGGCAAAAACTTTCAGGTCATCATCTATGACGCCGAACGCGGCGCATTCAAAAAACGCGGCGCTCAGATCGTGGGCGACCTTACCGAATACAGTCTGAAAAAATTCGGTTCGCTGTTCAATATCCCGGAAGAGGAGCTTTCGCCGGAGGTCATCGCGGCGAAATACCAGAACGAATGGACACGCTACTGCTGTCTCCAGTCAATGCAGCTGGCCAAATTCGCCAACCTGATCGCAAAAAAATACTATCCCGGCTCCAGCTTCGAGGTCTATTCCGGATACGAGTATGACGCTTCGCCCAACGAAAACCTCACCCGCATGACCTACGCCGTAGACTGGAAGGTGATGCGCGAGGCCGGAATGGACGCCGCCGGATGCGGCTATTTCGGTTCGCCGGAGGAGATTGCCCATACCGCCGAGGCGGTGGACGGCGTCTGTCCGATGCTGCCGGCCGAAATGTATATGGAGGGATTCCGGACGCCCGGCGTTCCGGCTCCGCGGCTGAACGTGGAAAACTTCGCGTTCCGGCTTATCGAAAGCTATCTGGCCGCCGGCGGCCGCGGCATCCAGCTGTGGTACGGCGCGGTAATGCACGGCGGAGCGCTCGCGGCGCTGGACATCTACACCAAATTTGAAAACCAGACCAGCGAATTTCTGGCCGGAGCAAAAAAGATCGAAGCATCCGAAGTCGCCCGAATCACCCCCAAAACGGCGGAAGTCTACGTTCACTGCTTTGAAAAGAACGGTCAGACCATGGTGATCGTGCTGAACCCGACCGACAAGACAAGCGTAACCCGGTTGATTTTCAAAAACAAAGCTGTAAAACCCGCCGTAGTGCGGCTTGAACCGTTCAGCTACGACATAAAGGTGCTGTAATGTCAGTAAATACCATTTTGAAAAAAACACTGTTCAGTCTTCTGCTGGTCTGCGCAACGGCGTTTTGCACCGCCGCGGAAGACAAAATGGTTCAAGGGCAAATCAAGTGGTGGCCGCGACTTACTCCGGCGGCGATGCCGACCGGACTGAGTCAACTGGCAATCCTGGAATTTTCACCCGAAGCGGCCGACGGCGACGCTCCGGCGGAACTCGAACTTACGCTTCCCGACGGAGTCAGCTATCTTGGCAGCCCGACGGCGTGGATCAACCCGAACCGGCCGAACGTCCATGCGCTGCCCTTTCCGGAACGCACCGCCGTGGCCGAAAAAGCCGGGCAGACCGGGAATATCCTCCGGATGTCCTTTGCGGCCGGAAATTTCGGAAAAAAACCGCAGACATTTCTGCCGATGCTGCTTGACGTGAACGCCGCCCCCGGAAGTTATAAGGTAAAAGCGGCGATCAAGTCCGGTGACGCGCGCCGGGTTGAGGAACTTGCACTGGAGGTTCTGCCGCCGCTTGATCCGACGCCCTGCGTGAAGCCGCTGATCGTCTGGGATTATCCCGGAGTGGACGAACCGTATCTGCCGGTAATCATCAACAGTTTCACCACCGCCGGATTCAACCGCTTTTATATCGCGCGGGAGGAGCTTCCGAACCGGAAAAGCTCAACCGATTTCCAGCAGCGGTTCAAAACCGCCCAGGGCATCGCGTTTTCCATGGACGGCGTCGCCCAGTATTACAATGACCGGCCGCTGCCGGACGGCATGAGCACGGTTCCGGCGGAAAAACCGGACTGCGGCTGGATGGTCGATCACCCGGAGGAAAGCCGCCGGCTGATCGTTGAGTTTCTCAAGTTTATGACCGCCGGAAAACCGTTCCAGTATGCGATCATGGACTGCGAACGCGGCGCGTT
>JAEWSS010000105.1 GCA_023459755.1 Verrucomicrobiota bacterium
GGAAATATTGTTTGCGCTGGAGTTCGAGGTTAAAATTCTGTCGATTCCCGGCGGCAAAGACCCGGACGGGATGCTGGCCCAGAACGGCGCCGAGGCGCTGATGCAGGTGGTCAACAATCCGATTGACGTGCTGGACTTTCTGATCCGCACTCTGCGCACGCGCTACGATATGGATTCGCCGTTCGGTCAAAGCCGCTTTCTGGGTGATGTGCTGGACTATGTGGAAAAGATTCCCGACCCGGTGGTGCGTGAAAATTATGTCCGCCGCCTCGCCGAACAACTTCAGCTGAAGGTTGAACTGGTTTATTCCGAATTGAAGAAGCTGAAGCGCAAAAAATCGCAGTTGTCCCGTCGGGAGACCGAGTCGCGGCCGGGGCAGCCGGAGGAGGCATCGGCGGCGGAGTCGGCGATTGCGGCCGAAGACCACGAGCTGATTCACGCCGAGGACACGCTGTTTGAATTGGCGTTGTTCTCGGAAAATCTGGCGCGGCGGATCGGCGACGAAGTCGGGCATGACGAGCTTTCCAACTCGGTGACGGCGCGGGCGGTCAACCTGCTGGCGGCACTGGCGCTGAATGGCGAATTCGATCAGGCGGTGGGAAAGATCAACGAACTCGACCGCGAGACCGGCGATCCCCGGCTAAGCCGTCTGATCGCGTCACCCGGAGAAATCGCGCCGGAGCGCGCCGAACAGGCGCTTAATGAGTGTATCGCAACCCTGGCCCGCCGGCGATTGGAAACCCGGAAGGCCGGATTGATCGTCCGGTTGAAAGCCGCCTCCACGCCGGAGGAAAAAGCCGAACTGCTAAAAGAATTCACCACGCTTAAGTAAAAAATGACTACCAGTCCATCCGCGATCCGCATGTTGTTGCGAGGTATTTTCGGTACTGCGGCCGGAATAGTTTTCCTGATATGGCTGTCGCGGTCCGAACAGCTGCCGGACGGTCTTTGCCGGCTGTATATGCTGGCCGGAATCGCATTGACCGCATGCGGCGTTTTGTGTCTGACACTGTATTTCCTGCGCCGCCGATAGTCGATTCTAAAGTTTTCCGCCTCCGGCTCCCGCCGGATTTCTTAATTGCGGCAGCCGGTCAGCACAACACAGGCGTTGGAACCGCCGAAAGCAAAGGCGTTGCTCAGCGCGTGACGCAGATTGACGCCGGTGCGCAGTTCGCGTACAAAATCAACGCCGTCGCACGCCGGGTCCACATTGTCCAGATTCAGGCTTTTTGAAATGAATCCCTTTTCCTGCATCAGCGAGGTGAAGATCACTTCCACCGCTCCGGTGGCGCCGACCATGTGTCCGGTGTTGCTCTTGGTTGAGTTGACCACTGCGCGACTGCCGAACACCCGTTTGACCGCCTCAATTTCGATCGGGTCGCCGATCGGCGTTGCGGTGCCGTGGGTGTTGATATAGGATATATCCTCCGGAACCAGTCCGGCTCCGGCGATGCTGGCGCGCATTACCGCTTCGCTGGCGTTGGCGTCCGGCACCACCATGTCGGTGGCGTTGCTGTTGCTGGCCATGCCGGAAATCTCGCAGACCGGAACGGCGCCGCGCCGCTTCATGCTGGCCTCCGATTCAAGCAGAACGTAACCGGCTCCCGAGCTCATGACAAATCCGTCGCGGTCGCGGTCGAAGGGGCGTGACGCAAGATGCGGAGTGGCGTTGTAATGAGTGGAAAGTGCGCGCATGGCGGTAAAGCCGAGCGCCTGCGCCCAGTCCAGTCCTTCGGCGCCGCCGGCGATCACCATATCGTACAGTCCGTGCTGGATGAGCCGGGCGGCGTTGATGATGCAGATTGCGGAGCTTGAACAGGCGGCGCTGATGTCATAAGTTTCACCTTTGATGCCGAAGAGCAGCGACAAATTTGAGGCCGCGCTGGACGGCATCACCCGCGGAACCACGCAGGGGGAGACATGACGCACCTTGCGGTCATTGGCCAGATACGCGTCGCGGTTGGCATAGGCGTCCGGCAGGTAGCTTCCCGCCACGCCGGAGATGACCGCCATGCGTTGAGCCGGAATGTCGGCCAGATCAAGTTTTGCTTCGGCGAACGCCTCGGCGGCGGCGCTGACGCTCATGACGGCCGGCAGCGGGCAGAAGCGGAGCAGTTTCCGGGTTATGATCGGGTGGACCGGGAAGTCGGGCACCACACCGGCGACGGTGCTTTCGATTTTCTGATCGGCCCATTCCTGGACGAATTCAATTCCGCATTTGCCTTCGCGAAGCGCCTTTTCATTTTCCGGCAGACCGATCCCCAGCGGGGTCACCAGTCCGCGGCCGGTGATATATACTTTGTTCATTAAGCCGTTCCCGTTTTACAGTAAATCTTTCTTGTCTGAAATATAGTCATGTTTTGAAATTTTACCAATGAAGAGGTGAAAAATTTTGCAAAATGGCGCGAAAGGTGGTATATTCACCATATGAATATTCTGGAAGTAAAAAATCTTTCGATTGGATTCGGCGGCGCCGAAGTGGTCAAGGACGTTTCGTTCGAGGTCGAAAAGGGGCGGATAATGGCGCTGGTCGGCGAGTCCGGCTGCGGCAAAAGCCTGAGCTGTCTGGCGCTGACCCGACTGGTGCAGTCGCCGCCGGCCCGCTTCGGCGGGGAAATCCGTTTTTTCAGCCGCGGCGAATGGCATTCGATGCTGGAACTCTCCGAACGCAAACTGCGTCCGCTGCGCGGCGGCGGCATCGCGTATATTTTTCAGGAGCCGTCAAGCTCGCTGAATCCGGTGCTGACGGTTTTTGATCAGATTGCGGAGGCGCTGCGGCTTCACCGTCACGACGTTGCCGATCAGACCGCGGAGGCGACGGAGCTGCTGCGTCAGGTCGGGATTCCGGCTCCGGAGACCAGACTCAAGGCGTATCCGCATGAACTTTCCGGCGGCATGCAGCAGCGGGTGATGATCGCCATGGCGCTGGCCTGCGCGCCGGAGCTTTTGGTGGCCGACGAACCGACCACCGCGCTGGATGTGACGATTCAGGCGCAGATACTCGAACTTCTGGCCGATCTGCGCAGGAAGCGCGATATGACCATAATTCTGGTGACGCACAACCTCGGCATCGTCGCCGAGCTGGCCGACGCGGTGACGGTGATGTACGCCGGAAACGTGGTGGAGTCGGCGCCGGCGGCCGAACTTTTTGCCAATCCGCGTCATCCATATACCGAAGCGCTGCTGAGGGCGGTGCCGAAACTCGGCGGCGAACGCGGCCGGTTGACCACGATTCCGGGGGCGGTGCCAAGCCCGGAGAACTTTCCGCGCGGCTGTCGCTTTTTCGGGCGCTGTGCCAAATGCGGCGGTCTGCCGGACGCGGCGAGGGCGAAGTGTGAACTGCTTGCGCCGCCGGTGATAATGTCTCCGTCCGGTCTGCACAAGGTGCGCTGTCACTTTGCCGACCTCGGAGACGGAGGTGAAAAATGAGTGAAATCAACATTCTTCCGCCTGAAATATTCAACCGGATTGCCGCCGGAGAAGTGGTGGAACGCCCGGCTTCGGTGGTCAAGGAGCTGGTCGAAAATTCAATCGACGCCGGAGCAACCAGAATAAAAGTCCGGATCGAACGCGCCGGAACCAAGTTGATCAGCGTGGCCGACAACGGCCGCGGCATGGACGGCGAGGACGCGCTTCTGGCGCTGAAACCGCACGGCACCAGCAAAATAAAAACCGCGGACGACATCGACCGCATCGCCACATTGGGATTCCGGGGTGAAGCATTGCCGAGCATCGCGTCGGTAAGCCGGATGTCGATCGTCACCCGTCGTTTTGACGCGCCGGACGGTCTTGAGGTGGTCTGCGAAGCTGGAACCGTTCTGCACAACGTGCCGTTCGGATGCGCTCCGGGAACCGAGATCGCGGTGCGCGACCTGTTTTTCAACACGCCGGCGCGCCGCAAATTCCTGCGCAGTTTCAACACCGAGGAGAGTTATATTCATGAGGTGATCGAGGCTTGCGCCCTGGCCAATCTGCATGTTTCATTTGAACTTGCCTGCGACGGCCGTTTGGTGTACTCGTCCGCCGCCGGAGACGTGCTGACGGCCCGCCTGCGCGATTTGTTCGGGCGTAATTTTGCGGAAAACATGCTCCCGGTGGACTTCACCGCCGGTGCGATCAGAGTGACCGGCGCCGCCGCCCGTCCGGGGCTGACCCGCAGTTCAAGGCGCGACCAGCGCGGCTTTGTCAACGGCCGTCCGGTGGAGTCGGCGGCGATCTATCGCGGAATACGCGACGGCTACGGCCCCTTGAACGATCACGGACGCTATCCGCCGTGCGTGCTGTTTATTCATATGCCGCTCAGCGACTTCGACATTAATGTGCATCCGGCGAAGCGCGAAGTTCGCTTCCGTCAGGAATACAATGTGTCGCGGGCGGTGACCTGCGCAATCGCGGCGGCGCTGCGGCGGAGTCCGGCGCCGACCTCCAATCTCGACGCCGCCGTGTCGTTGGACGCAATTCTGCAGGGCGCCGGCGTCAACTACACCTTGAGCGAACGCGAACAGCCGGTCTTTGCCGACGAATATCCGCAAATGGAGCCGGAAAACACGCCGGTTCCATCGTTCCGCGTCGATGCGGCCGCCGCGGTTGAACCTTCGCCGGAGCCGGCGGAAACCAGCGAACCGCCCGACGTGCCGGAACCGGCGGTCGTACCGGATGTTCCGGAACAAAAACTTAAGAGTCCGGTGTTTGACGCCGTATTCGCCGCTTCGCCGGTCGCGGTTGAACCGTCGCCATCGCCGCGGCGCACCGTGCTCGGAGTGTTGGACAACACATATATATTGTTGCACAATCCGGCGACGCGGTCGCTGGAAATCATTGATCAGCATGCCGCGCATGAACGGGTGCTTTACGAGGAGCTGGTTAATTCGGCCGCGCACGGTAAAGTCGCGGTTCAGCCGCTGCTGCTGGCACGCAAACTCGAACTCGGCCGCGCGGCTTCCGGCTGGCTGGCCGGAAATGAAAAAATGCTCGGCACTCTGGGATTTGAAGTCGAGGCGCTTTCCAGCAACACACTGCTGCTCAACGCGGTTCCCTCGCTGCTTCCGGAGGCGGAGTGGGAAAAAGTTCTGCTCGACATATGGCAGGAGGGGCGCGAGAATCAGTCCGGCGACCGTCGTCCGGCGCTCGAGCGGGCCGCCGCCGCCGCCTGCCACGCGGCGGTAAAAGCACACGACGTTTTGTCCGAAAACGAGATCGCCGCACTGATGGAAAAACTTGAACGGTGCGAACGTCCGGACATTTGTCCGCACGGCCGGCCGACCACTATCGAAATAACCATTGGAGAACTTGAACGGCGCTTCTGCCGCAAATAAGTCGGAAAATGTGATGTTTTCGTCTTGAAAACAATGGGTTCCGATGCTATCTTAATAAATCGTGTATCCTACACTTTAACAAAAAGGGGCTTTCCATAAAGGTGGAAAAAGTCCCGCAAAATGTCGCAAGGAGCGAAAAATGGCTAAGATTACGATCAATGATTTGCTGGAAGCGGGTTGTCACTTCGGTCACCAGACCCGTCGCTGGAACCCCAAAATGAAGCACTTTGTCTATGGCAACCGCAACGGTATCAGTATTATCGATCTTACCGTCACCATGCGCCAGATTGCCGACGCCTGCAACTATCTGCAGAACGTGGTCGGGCAGGGCGGCGACATTTTGTTTGTCGGCACCAAGCGCCAGGCACAGCAGATCACCAAGGAACTCGCCGAGCGCACCGGAATGTTCTACGTTTCCGAACGCTGGATGGGCGGCACTCTCACCAATAACGTCACCATTCGCAAGAGCATCCAGAAGATGTACGATCTGGACAAGCAGCTCGGTTCCGATGATGTCAAGGGGCTCAAGAAGAAGGAACTTTCCATCATGTCCCGCGACTGCGAGCGTCTGCATCGCGACCTCGACGGCATCGCCGAAATGAAGAAGCTCCCGACCGCCATGGTCGTCATCGATGTCTGCAATGACAATATCGCGGTCAGCGAAGCCAATAAACTCAATATTCCGATCGTCGGCATCTGCGATACCAACGCCAATCCCGATCTGATCAATTACCCGGTCGCCGCCAACGACGACGCGGTTAAGTCCATCAAGATTATCACCGATCTGTTCTGCGACGCGATTCTGGTGGCCAAGGAAGTTTATCAGAAGCGCGTGGTTGAAGAGCGCGCCGCCAAGGAAGCCGCCGCCGCCGAAGCCAAAGCCGCTGCCGAAAAGGCCGCCGCCGAGAAGGCCGCTGAAGCCAAAGCCGCCGCCGAGAATAAAGAACTGAAGATTGATTCGGTTGCCGGTGTCAAGGTGGAAAAGAAGGCGCCGCGCAAGCCGGTTGCCAAGAAGGTCGATGCCGAGGAAGCTGAAGAGTCTGCCGAAGCCAAAGCCGAAAAGAAGGCCGCCGCCAAGAAGACCGTCGCCAAGAAGGCCGAAGCCGAGGAAAAGGCCGAGTAAGGTCGATACCGCTACATAAGGAGATTGAAAAATGATTAGTGCTGAAGTTGTAAAAGAACTGCGCGAGAAGACCGGCGCCGGCATGATGGATTGCAAGAAGGCCCTTACCGAGGCCAACGGCGATATGGAAAAAGCAATCGAATTTCTGCGCAAGCACGGCATTGCCAAGGCCGAAAAGAAGGCCGGACGCGCCACCAAGGAAGGCAAAGTCCTTTCATTGATCAAGGACGGTAAGGCTGTTTTGGTCGAAGTTCTCTGCGAGACCGACTTTGTCGCCACCAACGAGAAGTTCATCAACTACGTCATGGGTGTGGCCGAACGTGCGCTCGCACTGCCGGACAATGGCTGCGTGACCGAGAAGGTCTGCGAGAACGAGAAGGCATCCCTGACTGAAATGATCGCCAAGATTGGCGAAAATATGATGATCCGCCGCTGTGCCAAGTGGAATGTTGAAGGAAACGCCGGCAGCTATCTGCATCTCGGCGGCAAGATCGGCGTTCTGGTTGAAGTGTTCGGCAGTGACGATCAGAAACTGCTTAACGAGATCGGCATGCACATTGCGGCATTCCGCCCGGCGTACATCTGCCGCAACTGCATTCCGGCGGATGTGGTGGAGAAGGAACGTGAGATCGCCCGCGCCCAGCTCGCCGGCAAACCGGCCAACATCATGGACAAGATCATCGACGGCAAGATCGCCAAGTTCTATACCGAAGTCTGCCTGATGGATCAGCCGTGGATCATGGATGACAAGACCTCTCTGGCCAAACTTCAGCCGAAGCTGAAGGTTCTGCGCTTCCTGCGCTGGGAAGTCGGCGAGGAACTGTAATCTCGGTTTTGTTTTTTGGACTGGTTGCCGAAACTGCGCGGTAATATGTGCGGGGGAGGCGGCTTGGACAAAAGTTATCAGCTACAAATAAAAGAGCCGCTCGTTAAAATGAGCGGCTCTTTTATTAACGGCTCATGGACATATGTTTTTATTGCCGGAATAATGCGACCGCGGCCGATTTAATCCGGCGGCCTGATTTTAAGCAAACAATTGGAACAACAACATTCTCATGTGGAAAACATTTATTCGTCCGGCGATGATTTTCATCCCGTTTTTGCTGGGAGCGCTGTTTCCCCAGGCGCATGTGCTGGGTGGCGCGCCGTTCAATCTTATCCGCTGGTGTCTGGTGACAATGGTGTTTATGTCATGCCTCCAGATCAAATGGTCGTCGTTGCGGCCGCGGCGCGAGCATTGGATGATTCTCGGGATGAATCTGTTGATGGGGATTGTGCCGTATTTTGTGATTCGCTGGCTGTGGCCGGAAAATCCGGTACTGGCGAAGGCGGCGTTTTTTGTCGGCATAACACCGACCGCGACGGCGGCGCCGGTGGTGGTGGCGTTTCTGAACGGAAGAATCGGTTTTGCATTGACCGGATTTACGATTACCAATGTGTTTGTGTCGCTGTCATTGCTTTTTCTGCTGCCGGTGGTGACGGGGGAATATTCGGTCGATTTCATCGGACGGGTGGCGGTAACTCTGCTGCAGGTGATTGCGCTGCCGTTTGCGCTGTCTTTGGTGGCGCGTCGAATTTGGCCGGGAGCGGCGGAGTGGCCGAAACGCTGCAAAACATTTTCATTTTCGCTGTGGTCGTTCACGCTTTTTGTGCTGGCGGCGATCGCCCGTCAGCATTTTATTGATAATCCGGACGAGTCGCATTTACAAATCGTACTGATTGCGACGGTGTCGCTGATTTTGTGCGCCGGAAATTTCTATTTCGGCCGAATCATGGCGTCGCGTCGTTTCTGCCGGGAATCAAGTCAGATACTCGGCCAGAAAAACACTACGTTCACGATGTATCTGGCGCTGAATTTCTGCGGTGCCCTGGCGGCGATGGGGCCGATATTCTATATTTTATGGCACAATACCTGGAATGCCTGGCAAATGTACAGTTACGACCGGAGACGACGGATTCGGGCCGCCCGGCTGAAGGAAAAAGCCGGAACTCACAACGAGTTGTGAGTCCGGCGGTCGAATGTGATTATTCCGCTTTTTCGATTGCGGCGGGAATTGTCTGGGCGGCGCGAACGGCGGTCAGATCGAATTTAGGCGTGCGGTCGAAATTATAAATTCCGTTCTGCTCCTGAAAAACGTCGGTCAACTGGGTATAGCAGTAGCCGAATAAATGCGGATTTTCAAGCTGCACCCGGCATAATCCGGCGAACCGCTCGTAAAATTCGTTCAGAGTTTTCGGTGCGTCGCCGTAACCCCAGGACTCCGTGGAATTTTCGTGTTGTTTAGGATTCCATTTAATGCCGCCGAATTCACTGCAGAAATAGGGTTGACCGGCATATTTCACACTGTTGATCGATGGCGATGAATTGGTGAACGGACGGTCATCGGCGATCGGCGCAAGCTCGGCGGAAAACTTTTCCGGTTCCTGAGTGTAGTTGTGCGAATCGTAGACGTCGGCTCCCGCGACAAAATGGGAAAATCCGGAAACGTCAAGCACCGGGCGACTGCGGTCGTAAAGTTTGGTGTACCGGTAGGCGGCCTCGGTAAGGTCGCAAAGCGCCGGATGCAGATCGTCGCGGAACCATGCGGTTTCGTTCAACGGACACCAGCCGACAATGGCCGGATGGTTGTAGTCGCGTTCCAGCGCTTCGCTCCATTGCGCGAGCAACGCGGCGAAAACCTGATTGTATTCCGGATTTTCCGGAACCATGCCGCCGCCGAGACAGCGCCACACCATTCCCCAGTCGCCGAACTCACCCCACACCAGATATCCGAGGCGGTCGGCGTGGTAGAGAAAACGTTCTTCAAACACCTTCTGGTGCAGACGGGCGCCGTTGAATCCGGCGGCTTTGGACAGCAGAATGTCATCAATCAGCGCCTGATCGCTCGGCGCGGTCATGATTCCGTCCGGATAATACCCCTGGTCGAGCACCAGACGCTGGAACACCGGTTTGCCGTTGAGCAGAACTTTTTTGCCGTCGAAGGCGATGGCGCGCAGTCCGGCGTAGCAGTAGACGACGTCGAGGACTTTTCCGCCGGGCGCGGTGAGCGTCAACTCAATGTCATAGAGGAACGGGTCGTCAAGCGTCCACAGCCGCGGCTTTGCAAGTTTTACTGTAAGGCGCGGCGTGAAATCGCATCCGACGGTTGTCTTTACCGTCTGCCCGTTCATGCGCACCGCGATTTCCATGCCGTGCGCGAAGTTGCCGTTGCGCAGCGGAAACTCGAACTCAAAACTTCCCGAATCAACCAGCGGCGTGATCCGCGGCCGCGAAAAACACACTTTGTTGACCGGCTCCGCCCAGACCGTCTGCCAGATGCCGGTGGTACGGGTGTAACTGCATCCGGCGTTGGCATATTGGAAAAACATCTGTTTGCCGCAGGGTTTGGTCATGTGCCTGGGGTCGCGGGCGCGAACCGTCACAATATACTCGTCGGCATCCGGCAGGCAGCAGGTGAACGGAGTGAAGCCGCCGCGGTGACGGCCGACCTCCTCGCCGTTGACCCAGACGGTGGCTTCATAGTCAACTGCCTGAAAATGAAGCAGCACGTCGCGGCCGCGCCAACTTTTCGGCCTGGCGAATTTGCGCCGGTACCAGCAACTTTCGATGAAGTCGGTATAGTGGACGCCGGAAAGTTCAGATTCCGGGCAGAACGGCACGGTGATTTTTCGGGAGTAGGGGGCGTCGACTCCGGCCATGCCGCGTTCTCTTCCGGTGTCTCCGAAATCGAATTCAAAGTCCCAATCGCCGTTGAGGTTAAGCCAATCCTGGCGCGCCATCTGCGGGCGCGGATATTCGCTGCGCGGTGCAATGCTGCTCATAATAATTCTCCCCGGAAAAAGATTTTTATTTGGAATAACGGGTTGGATCGGAAACTCCGGCTTCGGCGAATCCGGCGCGACGCAGGGCGCAGCTGTCGCACTTGCCGCAGGCGAGACCGTCCGCCGACGGATTATAGCAACTGTGGGTCATGGAATAGTCCACTCCGAGCTTTATTCCGGTGCGGATGATCTCCGCCTTCGACATATTCTGGAGCGGCGCCTGAATCTCAAACCGCCACTTTTCGTCGCATGCCTTGGTTCCGAGCCGGGCGGCTTCGGCGAATGCGGCGATAAACTCCGGCCGGCAGTCCGGATACCCGGAGTAGTCCACCGAGTTGACCCCGATAAAAATGTCGCGTGCGCCGACCGCCTCCGCATAGGCCGCGGCGAAGGAGAGAAAAATCAAGTTCCGCGCCGGAACATAGGTTACCGGAACTTTTTCCTTATAGCTGTGAAAGTCGGGAACCGCAAGGTCGGAGGTCAGCGCCGAACCGCCCCACAACCGGAGGTCGATATTGGCAATCCGGTGTTCGGCCACTCCGATGGCGGCGGCGATCCGTTTTGCGGCTTCAAGTTCGCATTCGTGGCGCTGGCCGTAGTCGAAACTAAGCGCGTGGCAGGCAAATCCCGCATGGTTTGCGATGGCCAGACAGGTGGCCGAGTCCAGTCCGCCGGAGAGAAGTATTACCGCTTTTTTCATTTTCCGTTGTATTCCCTGTTCATATTCGCCACATCTTCCGGTGTGACTTCGTATCCCTGTTCAGCGGCGAAACCGCAGAGCCACGCGACGAACGCGGCCCGGTCGGTGCACTCGGCTTGATGTCTGCGGCTCTGTTCGACCCATTCCGGTGTGCAGGCCAGACGCATTGCAAATTCATCCAGACTTTTTCTGCTCATAAATGATATATCTCCAGTTTCAAAATCAGACTCCGGTTTTTTCCGCTCCCCAGATCAGCTTGTGCAGTTGAAGCTGCATCTGTCCGGGTGCATTGGCGTCAATTATCCATTGCGCCAGTTCGCTGAACTCGACCCGCCCCCAGACCGGACTGTAAAGTATTTTCCAGCGCGATGTTTCGGCGTCAAAAAAACGGCCGACCACATTTTGTGCATAGTCGAAGTCCTCACGATCGCCGACCACGAATTTGACTTCGTCCAATGCGGTCAGCTTGGCGTAATTGCTCCATAAATTGTGCCCGGCCATGCCGGACGACGGCAGTTTGCAGTCCATAATCCGGCGCACTCCCGGCGGCATTGCGTCGATGTCGAGCGACCCGTTGGTCTCCACCATCACCTCGTATCCGGCGTGCAGCAGAGCTTCCGCCAGCAGCGCCGATCCGGGTTGGCGGAGCGGTTCGCCGCCGGTGATCTCCACCAGTTTTACGCCGGCGGGAATCCCGGAAATAAGTTCGGCGATACTCCGCTCGCTTCCGGTTGCGGCGTACCGGGTGTCGCAATACGAACACGCCAGATTGCAGCCGGACAGCCGGATAAAGTGGCAGACCCGCCCGGCCTGCGTGGACTCTCCCTGCAGACTGGTGAAACACTCGTTGACGATCAACTTGCCGCTATTCATAATATACGGCGGTGGAACTCGGCGACTCGGAGACCTTCACCCGCGCCACTTTCACGTTCGGCGCATTAAGACTGTCGGCCAGTTTCCGGTAAATAACCCGCGCCAGATTTTCGCTGGTCGGGTTGATTCCGTCAAAATCCGGGAGGTCGTTGAGGTAGGAGTGGTCGAAGTCCCCGAGGATGCCGTCGAGCAGTTTCTTCAGCACTTTGAAGTCGAACGCGATTCCTACTTCATCCAGAAATTTGGCTTCCAACACCACCGTCACCTGCCAGTTGTGGCCGTGCAGTTTTGCGCAGTCGCCCTGATAGCCGCACAGCTTGTGCGCGGCGGAAAAACTGCGGTATACTTCAAGTTCATACATTTTCAGTTCATGCTCCTGTAACGTTTGCAGTTGTGCGACCGGATCTCCTCCGGAAGAACGAACATGCCGCCGCTCTTCAGGAGTTCGCCTTTTTCGACGATCCGGTGAAACGCGCGGCGGACCGAGTTGTCGTTCGGATAGTTCGAAAAATCGCCGTCCGAGCGCCCGAAGATGAAGAACGCGCCGTCGCGTCCGTAGGACATTTCCGGAAACAGATATACTTCGCGCATCAGCTTTGCCAGATTTGAGTCCGGCAGTTCGCGCTCGAAGCTCGGATTGAATATCCACGACCGGCAGCAAATGCCCTTGACTTCCCGACCGAGATATTTTGGAAAAAATTCGAGCGCTTCGTTCCATGATTTATACGCCTCGTCCAGCGTCATGCCGCCGCCGCCGGGGATGTGCATTCCCGGCACCAGGTCGCCTTCGCTGAAAACCGGAGCGTATTCGGAACTTTTCAACGTCCGCACGTCCCCCGGAACGGCGAATCCGTCCGGTCGGATGAACGTGCCGCGGAAGCCGTCCGCGTCCGTTTCAAACTTCGTATGAAGCGGAGCCGCCGCCTCGTCCTTGACGTTGAACATTCTCGACCCGTCCGGCAGCAGCCCCCAGTTGTCGCCGCAGAGCGCCGTCACCCGGCCGTCGGTGCGCGACCGGAACACCGGCGGCGTCCATTTTTCCAGACTGTCGGCCATGTATTCAAAACGACCGATGCGGAACAGTTTGCCGTCAATATTGAACCTGAGCCAGTAGGTCTGGCTGCGGTCGATGCCGTGACAGCCGGGATGGGCCGAATTATAAATGCGCATTGTTCCTTTGAGCCAGTTAGCCGAAGCGCGTGAATAGCGTTCCGGAATCCCCATCTTACGGTGGGTGGCGCACCACAGCGGAATTGCGCTCATTGCGATCATGAAGTCAAAAATCCCGCACAAATCCTCACCCAGCAGCGCGTTCAGACGCGGCCAGGCGCCGTAACTCCAGGCGATGCCGTCGTTGACGAACAGCGCCCGGTGCGAATGATGGGCGTAGAGTTGAAGTTCACGGTTTTTCGCAACGATTGCGGCGGTCCGCTCAAAAAGCGGCAGCAGCGCCGCGTCGCCGTTGACCCAGCCCGGACCGAAGTATTCCCGAACGAACGGCATGGTCAGATATTCGGGCAGACCGCTAAAAGTGTTCAGCGACCCGGCCCAATCCCGTTCCATCCCGTTGGCCGTAACCGAAGCCTCCGGCAGTTTCAACGCTTTTGCCAGTTCAATCAAGTCCATAATCAGCTATTCGACCTTGAGGTTGCGGTGGTCGGCCACATATTTCGCCTTGCCGGTGGCGCGCTCAAGCGAATTCGGTTCGACCAGTTCGAGTTTGAAATGGATTCCGGTATAGGCGGTGACGTCGCGCGTGATACGCTCTTTGAGTTTCACCATCTCGTCCATTTTGTCGCTGAACGCATGCGGCGCGAGTTCCACCTTCAGCACGGCTTCATCAAGGTTGTGCGGGCGGTACAGCTCAATCAGGTAATGCGGCGTAACGCCGTCGATCTTGAGCAGCGCCTCTTCAACCTGCGACGGGAAGACGTTGACGCCGCGGATAATCAGCATGTCGTCGGTTCTGCCCTTGACGCGACTCATCATCATGCCGGTTCGTCCGCACGGGCAGGCGATCCGGTAGATGCTGGCGAGATCGCGGGTGCGGTAGCGCAGCACCGGACATGCCTCCTTGCCAAGCGCCGTAATGACCAGCTCGCCGACTTCGCCCTCCGCGACCGGTTCCAGCGTTTCCGGGTTGATGCATTCAAAAATGAAGTGATCCTCCTGAATATGCATGCCGCGTCTGGCGGCGCATTCGCCGGCGACGCCCGGCCCGATTACTTCGGAAAGACCGTAATTGTTGAAGGCGTGGATCGGAAGTTTGCTTTCGATGGCGTCGCGCATCATTTCGGTCCACGGTTCGCCGCCGAAGTGGGCGTAGCGCAGCGCGATTTCGCCGTGGTTAAGGTTCATCTGCTCCAGCGCCTCGGCCAGATTCAGCGCGTAGGACGGCGTGCAGATCAATGTTTCCACGCCGAGGTCGCGCAGCAGCGCAATCTGGCGCTGGGTGTTGCCTGACGACGCCGGAACCACCGCCGCGCCGACGTTTTCAATGCCGTAATGCAGGCCGAATCCGCCGGTGAAAAGTCCGTATCCGAATGCGATCTGGGTAATCTGGTTCGGCGTAAGTCCGCCGGCGACCAGAAAACGCGAACAGAGTTCGGCCCACAGCTTCAGGTCGTTTTTGGTGTATCCGACCATGGTCGGCGTACCGGTCGTGCCGCTGGAGCCGTGGATGCGGGCGAGTTCGGACGGCTTTACCGCGAACAGGCCGAACGGGTAGCTGTCGCGCATATTCTGTTTTACAGTGAACGGCAGTTTGCGGATGTCGTCCAGTGATTTGATGCTTTCTCCGGTGATGTGCCGTTTTTCAAGTTCATCCCGATAGAACGGAACTCTTTTTGCGTATTCCACGGTTTCGCGCAGACGGCGCAGCTGCAAATCTTTTATTTCGGAGACTTTCATCGTCTCCGCCGCCGGATTCCAAATCCGGTTTTCGATCACGAAGTCTGAATCTGCCATTTTACCTGAGGCCGTCCTTTCAGTGGAAGAGTTCGACGCCTTCAATGACGTCGATGTGTTCACGTTCCAGAGCCTCGAGCGCCTTGTCCGGGTCTTCAAAGCGGAACACCATCACCGCCTTGTCCCCCTTGCCGAAGGTGAACGCGTACATGTATTCAACACTGAGGTTGTTGCGGTCAAGCACGCTGAGCACGGCGGCGAGTCCGCCGACATGGTCGTCCACCGGCAGCGCCAGAACTTCGGTCACTTTCACCACCACGCCGGCGGCGGAAAGCACATCGCGCGCCGTCTGCCAGTCCTCGACCAGGAGGCGCATGATGCCGAACTGTTCGGTATCCGCCAGACTGAGCGTCCGGATGT